>JABAYY010000056.1 GCA_018608765.1 Flavobacteriaceae bacterium | reverse complement strand
ATGACACTAACCTGTACAGTAAAGCCTTTGAAAGTAATATTGTGATTGTGACACCTTCTACCCTCTTAGCCACACTTCGAACGGTGGACAGTCTATGGAAAAACGAAAAACAACAGAAAAACGCGATTGAAATTGCACGCCAAGCAGGTGGTTTATACGATAAGTTTGAGGGCTTAATTACCGATTTAACAGGTGTTGGCAAGAAAATAGATGCTGCCAAAAATGACTATTCTGCGGCGATGAACAAGCTAGTAGATGGACAAGGAAGTTTGGTAACCCGTGTTGAAAAGCTAAAAAAATTAGGTGCGAAAGCAAACAAGGCATTGCCAGAAGCTATTTTAAAACGTGCCGAAGGAGACGATTAATCTCTTAAAACGAGCGTGCTAAATTAAATCCAAAATACACATCTCCTTCACCCCAATCACCTGTGCTAGAACCAAAAACTCCGTTGGTATTCATGGATTGAGAATTGGTAAAATGCAACTGAAAAATGTGTCCTCCAGTTTCTAAATCCACTCCAATAGAAAAAGGATTGTTGTACAAGGACGTAGCACTTCTGTTTAAATGCATGCCATATTCCATATTTACAGACCAACGACTTCCTAACTTATAACGCCCACCTAAAGCAACTGCATATTGTGAGTTGTCTTGTGAATTATCTATTACATAGTTATCATGAAAAAATGTAGGAGCCACTAAAAGAGAAAGCTCTTTTGTCACTTTTCGAGAAATCAACAATTGGCCTACATAACTCAAACGGTGTTTAAAATCTAACTTCGGTAAGTTGTCCGTGTCAAGTGCTGTGTTTGCTAAAACAGAGGTATATCCTACCAAAGTAAATGGCATTTTGCCTTCCTCTTGTCTTGCCAATCTAAACTTGGTGGCAACTTCATAAATCTTTTGATTAGAGCTTCTAGAAGCACTCACATTGAAATGATCAGAAATTCCATACACAAAATTCAAATGTGTCACAGCTTCATCCAATCCAAAAAGATTTTCAAAACCGTTTTTGACCGTTCCAAATCGGTGCGATACAATAAAGTTAAATCCTCCTTTAGCGACCAACTTAGTGGATTCAAAATTAATCACCTTCAACCCCTTAAATACGGCAGAAGCATATACAGGTGTTTCGGAGTCTGTATCTATCTCACTCAACAAATCTTCTTGTGAAAAAAGAAGTACACTAAAAAGTAAAAACAGGGAGGTTAGATTTTTTTTCATTGTTTAAAGTTAAAAAAAACCATCAAAAATGCATCCAATGGTTTTTAAAAATTATTATAAGCTAGTTATTATTGTTTGATAATACGCTTTGTTTCAGAAAAATCAGAAGTACTAATGTTCATGATATAAACTCCTGAGTTCCAATCGGACGTATTGATTTTCGAATTGAACTGATCCAATTCAGCTTGAAAAACCAAAGATCCTAAAACACTGTAAACCGCCACTTGCGCTTTTTGTATGCTAGTTGGGAACTTTACATTCAGTTCTAAATCTGCAGGATTTGGATACACATCAAATTCCGGCAGTGCTGATATGGCTTCATTGCCCAGAGTCGAAGCAGCAGAACCTCTAGCACCATGATATGCTAAAGAAAGGCTAGAACCCTTTGCCCAAAGCAATGGAAGGGATGTGTTGTTTGCGGTCGTAAATACATAATCTTTAGAATCATTCGTATTTAGATCTCTTGTCGCGACAATTGTACGTACATCACTAGCTACTGTATTGCTTGATTCAGTCCAATCTTGATTATTAGCACCATCAGTTGGAGGTGTAGCTTGTCCATTCAAATATCGATCTTGAAGACCCGTACTGTCATAGATAACCACATCTTTATTTGTGCTTCCCATACTTGATGCATCCAAAGCAACTGCTAACCAAACATTACTAGGACCTACCATAGTCATGGTAACTTTGTTAGTCGTTCCGTTCACTTGAAAATTGACAGTGAAATCAGATGCAAGTTGTACAACTCCAGTGGAAACGTTTTGTGCGAATCCAAAAGCGGATATTAATAAAGAAAGAATTAAAGTAGTTTTTTTCATAGTATTTGTATTTAGAATTATTTATTTAGAATAGAATTTAATGTTTTATCGTTGTGCATTTTTGCAAAATCTAAAGGAGACTGACCTACATTATTTTTCATAAAAGCACTTGCACCAGCCTCTATTAATAGGGTTGCTAGTTGTTGGTTATTAAACATGACCGCATAGTGTAAGGCGGTGGCACCGTTGGCATCGGTTAGGTTTGGGTCTGCTCCGGCATCTACAAAAGCTTTGGCTATTTCTACATGTCCTTTGACCACAGCTGCCATTAAAGGCGTGCCATCGTCACTATTTCCGTTGATGTTGTCAACTTTGTCTATTAAGTAATTGGCAACTGCAATGTTGTTATAATAAGCTGCTAAGATGAGTGGCGAGCTTCCTCGGTCATTTAATGTATCCACTAATTTTGGATTGGAGGTGTAAAATGCTTCCATTTCTTCAGCAGTTCCTGTACGTGCACAGTCAAACACATCCGTTTGAGCAAAGGAAAAATTGAAAGCTAAAATAAGTAATAGGTACTTCATAAATTATTTTATAATACTACATTGATCGAGTTTAATCTCTTCTAATAAATCATCAAATCCAATACATCTTCCTTTGACTGCAATAGACTTGTTTACTTTAAAATTACTATTTAGAGTCTCAAATTGACAATAAATTTTATTACTAATTGTTATATTTTCAGCGTTTATAGATGTTATAACACCTGAAACAACAATGGTTTGATCCAAATATTTTAATTCAGCTTGTTGAGAATCTTCAATAAATTCATTAAATAAAGACTCCGCATCTAACTTGTAACTAACTGACTCTTCACTAATTGACCTGTGATCTGGATACATATAATTATGTGCAAAGATTATACCAAGAATTAAAATAAAACTAAATATAATTTTGTTTCGCATATGCATAAAATAGTTAAACAAGAATAAAGGTAAAGATTAATATTGAATTCTATACAGTCTAAACAAAAAAAGAATTAAATTTGAAAATAGAAAACAATAATTGACATGAGAATCACACAATCTATTTTTACGATTACACTTGCTTTTTTAATTATTTCTTGTACGAATGCAAGTGAAAATGATCTTATAGACCAGGTAGATCCAGAAGTAGTTATTACGTATTCAGAACAAATAAAACCCATATTTGATTCCAACTGTGTTGCTTGCCATTCCAACCCTGCAATCAACGGTGCTGGAGTTCCATTAACAACATTAAGTGAGGTTCAGAGCTCTATTGAAAACACAAATCTTATAGATCGTATCAACAGACAGTCTGGAGAAGGTGGATTTATGCCACTTGGCGGGTCGCGAATCCCTCAAGCTTCTATAGATTTGATTATACGATGGCAATCTGAAGGGTTTGCTGAATAATATAAGGCCAAAACAATGAACCATCCATAACTAAAAACTTGATATCCAAGTAAAATAGCTAAACGGATATAAGTTGTGACCCATAAAAAAACAATAAAAGTACACACATGAAAAACTTATATTTATTATTCGCTTTCATTTCTGTGGTAGGATTTTCTCAAGAGAAATATCTGACCAAATCTGGAGTTCTAAATTTTGAAGCTAGTGTTGAAGCTTTTGAAGAAATAAAAGCGACCAATACTAATGTAACTGCAATTTTAAATACAGCCAATGGGCAATTTGCTGCCCTTGCACTAGTCAAAGGGTTTCGTTTTAAAAATGCGCTTATGGAAGAGCATTTTAATGAAAACTATGCCGAGTCAGATGAATTTCCCAAAGCTATTTTCAAAGGGGAATTAGTAGGTTTTTCTTTAGAAAACATTCAAAATACATACAGTATTATTGGGACGCTAAGTTTCCATGGCGTGACAAAACCGATTGAAAACGTTTCTGTAGAAATCACCCCTTCTAAAAATACGTTCAACTTTAAAGGATCTTTTGAAATTTCACCCAATGATTTTGATGTTGAAATCCCAAGTATTGTCAGTTCAAAAATTGCGGAAATAGTTACTGTAGTTTTTGATTTTGAGTTGATAAAAAAAAGCGACTAAAAAGTCGCTTTAATTAATTATTTACTCAAGTACATTTTTCTTCTCGAGTAGAGATTATAAAACTCATCGTCCTTTAGACTGTCTATAAATAAAATACTTTCTCCTGTACTTTTCATTTCAGGCCCAAGTTGCTTGTTGACATTTGGAAATTTATTAAACGAGAACACAGGTTGTTTGATGGCATAACCTTCCAAATGTGGGTTAAAGTCAAAATCTGTAACTTTCTTTTCTCCTAACATCACTTTAGTGGCATAATTCACATAAGGTTCGCCATAGGCTTTTGCTATGAATGGAACCGTACGAGATGCTCTTGGGTTGGCTTCAATAATATATACCATATCATCTTTCACGGCAAACTGTATGTTTATAAGACCGACCGTATTGAGTGCCAAAGCAATTTTTTTGGTATGGTCTTTAATTTGTTGCATCACTAAATTACCTAAATTAAATGGTGGTAAGGTTGCATTACTATCGCCAGAGTGAATTCCACAAGGCTCTATATGCTCCATGATGCCAATAATATA
>JABAYY010000020.1 GCA_018608765.1 Flavobacteriaceae bacterium | reverse complement strand
AACAGATTTTCTTCTTTTATTTCTTTTGATCGTTTTGACTTGTTTTCTACGTTTTCTCAAAGTTTTAGGGGATTTTCTTTTATTTTTTCTTTTTCTTGTTTTATGTTTAATACGTGATCCGCCTTCGCCTTCGCCTTCGACTCCAGACATCGGCTCGCCGGTGGCGGCGGTGTCTTGAGTTCTAATTAAAGATTTAATTTGAGCGAGTTGAGTGGCGTTTAAGTTTAAGGTTGGGGCCGCTCCCAGCAGTCTATGCATAAGATTACCAATGACCGACTCCGACTCCGGCTGCGGAGGTGGTGTTGTTGCTACTGTTGCTGCTGCTGCTGCCGGCTGCGGCTGCGGCGCTGCTGCTGCTGTCCCCAACGCGCTCTCCAACGCTACCGAAAGTTTTGACCGGACGTACTTCTCATTTTTGAGGTAATATTTTATTATACGTAATGATTTAGCACGACCCTTTTTTTTTTTATTTAAATAATTACAAAACCACTTAGCCGTCTCATCATAGTTTAGAATTTGATCATTTATTATACTAGCCAATGTTTTATATTTGTTCTTTTGTTCTAATTCTTGTTGAATGCTTAAATGTGGGGTGGATCCTGTGGGGTCGTCGCAAAATTTTATCATATCATCAACTAATGGTTTAATAAGATCTCGAAAGATTCCACTTTCACACAGGTGCCAACATGCTTTATGGTCTTGATTTTCACAGTCGTTATCAATTACATGTAGTCTTTGGAGATCCTCACGTGGATCTAAAAAAAATTCCAGTAGATCTTTTAATTGTTCTTCAGTATCACATAATATCCTACATGCTAATAAGAATTCCAAAGGGTTTAATTGTCCATTACATTCACTTTTTGAGCCAAACATTTTGTTGTGCAAATTTTCTACAATACATATTAATATTAACCAGCGACGGTTATCAATGTAGCACTCTTTCGGTAGACATTCACAAGACCTATTACTGGGTTCTTCCCCCCTACCAGTACCCTCCCTTGTCAAAGTCGCCTCAGCGACAGCTGCGGCCATCACTACATTTCGTTGCTCGGGTCTAGTCTGCATGAGTACTTCATTTATTTCGGTTAGTTCAGCCATTGTTAATACCAGACCATCTAAAAATTCTTTCTTTTTTTCCTGATGAGACATTGTCGTAATAACTTCTAGGACAGCTTTTTCACGACTGAAATTCATGTATTTGTTACTGATTGTTCTAAATAATAGATCTGTTTTTGGACTATATTTAATATAATCGCCACTTATTAATTCATTTATTTTTGCTACTAATTCGTCTAAAGTAGACTCTATTTTTAGATCTTCTAGATGTAAGTCTAAAGAATCCTCTTCGCCTACGCTAGGAAGTAACAACATTAGTCCGCTAAATTCTGCTGGTTTAAGATATTCTGACATTTTTTTAATCGAAAAGGCATTAACTAATTCATCGGAAAAGTAGGGGGAGATCGGCTTGCCTACTGGTTGACTTAATATATCTTCATCAAAATTTTTTTTTAAAACTATTGAAGCCTTAACGGCTTGAATTACTGCTTCAGCATCGGTTTCGTTTAGTGTTGCACTACTCACATCCCCTCGCAATTTATCTGCAACCTCGGTAAAGTTTGTTGTACCGATAGTAGGTATATCTCTACCAATGGTCAATAAAGTTTGAATTAATGTAGTTCTTATAGTATTTTCGGGGAAAAACTCCTGTTTTTCTAATATTTTCATAAGTTCTACCATGTGAGAGGAGTGGTAAAATTCTAAATTTTGTCTACAATCATGCATGTCTTCTCCAAACCTTGCTAGGAACATGACGATATGCTTCGAATTTGACTCGTCTGCTGTATTTATTTTTTTACTAATAAATCTACACAATTCATCTTTATCTATCGTATATTCACCTTCTGAAAATTTAAGGATTTTTAATGCGAATAAAATATGTTTAATACTTCCATTATCATCATTTTTTAATATTTCTTTCATTAATTCACTATTTAATAGATTAATAAATTCTGTAATATTTACACCATGACAAGTATCAGAATGACCTCCCACTGTATCGATGAGATTTAGCAAAAATGCCTTCAATCGATCCTCCATCGCTGCGACACTATAATATTGATCATTTAAACAAAAAATTTCTCGCATACCTACGTAACCCTCGACCGTCAAGTTCGCATTCAGAGTCAGATTGCAATTAGTTATGGGACGTAACTTTATTGCACCATTAGATGTAAAAAGTCCTCTTACGATATCAAATTGTTTCTCCTTTATTTTGTGGGATAAACATGATATTATAATTTGACGATGTAATTTCTTTTCTTCCTCCCCCCTTTCTGCCGCGTCCATCATCGTTATTTTGGGATGAATGTGTTTATCCCAAAAAAATACAGGGATATAATCACCAATTTCAACAATCTTATAACTTATTCTAGATAAAACAGCAACTAGATCCATACCTGACCCTACTTGAGCGCGCCGCGTTAATTCTCCTATAAGTTTATCACATACATTTTCCACAAACTTGTTTAAGATCGGGCTTGCGATCATAGTATTAGGATCTAAGCCGGAACGCACTAACAATTTATTCGGGTTTTCATCATCCGGACTGTATATCTCAGAATTCAAGACTGCATATGAATTTTTTTGAGCTTCTCTTGTTGCTGTTGATGCTTGCAGCTGCCGCCGCCTTACTTTTGCGTCTTTCGCTGGTGGGGCGGGCGTGGCTGTGACGTCTGCTTGAGTGCTTTGGGAATATGATAATAAAAAGGCATTGGTATCAAATCTTATTACCGAATTACCACCCTTCTGCTGGCCGCCGCCCCCACCGCTGTCTTTTTTAAAAAAATTAAGTGCTGGTGCTTTGTTGGTACCCAAATAATAGTACAGCCATCCATCCATAAATTCATCCATACTAGTCAAAAACTGCCGACCTAATTCACCTTTTATTCCGACTATTTGTACACTCATTTTATCCAAAAATTGTTTAAAATTAAATGACACAGGTGTAAATTTATTACCTGCTCGAATACCTAGTAGGCCAAGACCTTGGGGTGTATCATCACTACCCTGTTCTACAAATTCAAATGGAAACATCTGCCCCCCCCAATACGCCGTTCGTTTCTTCAGACCAGACTCAATTCTTTGTATTCCTTTTATTTCATCATCATCATAACCAATAAAATCCCTCTTTACATCTAATATATCATATAATAATCTAATTTTACCCAGACCCTGACCCTGAGCCAGTTGCTCTCTTAAATTTTCCCATCTAATTGAACTATTAATGACAAAGTAAATCATTGAAATAAGTGTGGATTCTAAACTACGTTTGGCTTGGTTTTGTGCTGTAGTATAACCAGCTGCAGTAGGTCCTTCTCTTTTTAAATTTGCTATAAAATTAGTAATATCTTCATTAACTTCTAATCGGAAGATGCCTCTGAATACTTCAAAAAATTCTGTGACTGCTGCATTGACTGCTGTATTGACAACCTGTTTATCGCCTGTTTGGATTATAGGCTTATTTAGTGCTTCCTGTTTACCTCCGAGTCGAGTAAACCATGTTAATAAAGCATTATTTGAGGAACCGGCGGCGGCGGCGGCGGCGGCGGCAGGCGCTATGGAAGGATATACATATAAACATGTTTCTTTCCATGTATTGATTCTGGAAGATCTGCCTCTCTTTAATATGTCTTTCACCTTTTCCATAAATGAGTTACAGTATGCTATTTTTTCTGATACTTCCACAGGCAAATTTAAAATTTGTAAAATATTTTGCATAAAGATCGCATTTGACGGGAGTCCAAGTTTCCAGAATCCTGTCGATTCGTCAGCTCTGTCTCCTTTCCTTACTTGTGTTATGCTCATCTGCACATTCAAATATTCACCCAATAGTGTATGAAGTGCCTTCTTCGATGTCTCACCCGAATCAGCATCCATCATATCTTTATCATTCTCATCCATATCTTTCTTAAGATCCATCATAACTTTTTTAGTTGTTCCTATACTTCCTCCACCGACCACAAGTTTTGCAAGTGTCATCAATTGGATTTCATCTACAAATACGTCTTTTATAAAGTTATTAAATTCCTGTGGAGTCTTATTGATTTTATATGGATCATATAAATACCTAAGTTGTTCGAGGTCTAAACATTGTGCAGCCATACCACACAAGTAACTAACAATACCAAATGTACTATCATCAAATTCGAAACCATTTTCTTTGACATAATTTAAAATTTCAAGCGCTCTTTGTAGACATAAAGCTTTTTGGTCGTGACTGCGTAACGGAGATTCAACCTCTTTACCGTTCATCGGTAAAGAGGTTCCGTTGAACACCCCACCTTTACAAATGTCAATTAACATATCTAAAATTTTTCCAGAGAAATGTTCGGGGGGGGTTCCATTAACAGTACCATATACGTGTGTTATCAAAGTACTCCAGTTATCAAGGGTGAAGACGCCGTCTTTCTTTTTCTTTTTTTGGGGGGGGTCAGCGGCAGGAAGAGCAGGATCAGAAGCGGCGGCGGACGAGGAGGGGTCACCTGAACTAGAAGGCATATATATATATAATATACAAACATTTTATTTTTAATTAAATAAAAAAAAATTTATTATCT
>JABAYY010000034.1 GCA_018608765.1 Flavobacteriaceae bacterium | reverse complement strand
TGAAAGCCTTTGAACATTGGTTTGGTCCCTACCCTTTTTATGAGGATAGTTTTAAATTAGTAGAAGTCCCTTATTTAGGAATGGAGCACCAAAGCTCTGTCACATATGGCAATAAATTTAAACAAGGTTATCTTGGAAGGGATTTATCTCGAACAGGTTGGGGGTTAAAATTTGATTTTATTATTATTCACGAATCTGGCCATGAATGGTTTGCAAACAATATTACGTACAAAGATGCTGCTGACATGTGGGTGCATGAAGGGTTTACTGCCTACTCAGAAAATCTATTTTTAGATTATCATTATGGAACAGAAGCATCCGCTGACTATGTGATAGGAACCAGAGCAAACATTCAAAATGACAAACCAATTATTGGAACCTATGACGTGAATTCAGAAGGCTCATCAGATATGTATTACAAGGGTGCAAATATGTTACACACACTACGTCAACTTGTAAATGATGATGAAAAATGGCGTCAACTGTTAAGAGGATTAAACGAAACATTCTACCATCAAACCGTCACCACTCAAGAAATTGAAAACTATATAAGTGAATTTACAGGAATGAACTTAACCGCCGTTTTTAATCAATACCTTCGTGATATACGCATCCCAAATTTTGAATACTCCATAGAAAATAATGAACTGAGCTACCGTTGGAATAATGTAGTAGAGAATTTTGAAATGCCTATTGAAATAGAAGTCAATCAAAAAACTCTATGGCTCTACCCTACTGCTGATTGGCAAAAAAAGGAAATTAACGTCTCAAAAATTAACATTGACAGAGACTATTATATCAATCACAAACAACTAAAGTAAAAAACATAATCTAATGAAAAACATACTATCCGTCTTACTACTAGTCATAAGTTTTAATGGGTTTGCACAAGAATTTTCGATGGAACTTCTGAAAAACAAAACCCCTAGAAACATAGGTCCTGGAGGCATGTCAGGACGGGTGACTGCTATTGATGTCGTTCATTCCAATCCAGATATTATGTATGCAGGTACAGCATCTGGTGGGTTGTGGAAATCAACTTCAGGAGGCATCAAATGGAACCCTATTTTTGAGAATGAAGCAACCGCCTCCATTGGTGCTGTTGCCGTTCAACAATCCAACCCTAGTGTTATTTGGGTAGGAACTGGAGAAGGCAATCCTCGAAACAGTCTGAATGGTGGGTATGGCATCTATAAATCATTGGATGGAGGAAAAAATTGGATGGTGATGGGCTTAGAAAAAACGAGGCACATTCATCGCGTTATTATTGACCCTTCAAATCCAAATACGGTTTATGTAGCGGCTATTGGATCACCTTGGGGAGAGCACCCAGAACGTGGCGTGTATAAAACTACTGATGGAGGAAAAACATGGAATAAAATATTATATACAAATCCAAAAAGTGGCGCTGCTGATTTGGTGATGGACCCTCAAAATCCAAATAAATTAACTGCAGCCATGTGGGAGCACAAACGCGATCCTTGGTTTTTTAATTCTGGAGGCGAAGGCTCTGGGCTATACAGCACCTATGATGGTGGAGAAACTTGGAAAAAAATAAGTTCGGAAGATGGACTGCCAAAAGGAAACCTAGGAAGAATTGGTGTGGCAATTGCCCCCAGCAAACCCGATGTTGTTTATGCACTCATAGAAGCCAAAAAAAATGCTTTATACAAAAGTACGGATGGCGGTGTGAACTGGAAAATGGTCAGTGATAACATGGACGAAATCGGAAATCGCCCTTTTTATTATGCTGATATTTATGTTGATTCTCAAAATGAAAATCGACTGTTTTCAATTTTCACTTATGTCAATGTAAGTGAGGATGGAGGAAAAAGCTTTGAGCAGCTCATGCCAGCCTATGGCGTTGATAACGGCATTCATCCCGATCATCATGCTTGGTGGATACATCCTACAAACGGCGATTTTATGATTGATGGAAACGATGGCGGTATGAACATCACCAAAGATGGTGGAGATACGTGGCGCTTTATAGGGAATTTGCCTGTAGCACAGTTTTATCATATTAATGTAGATAATGAATTTCCTTACAATGTCTATGGTGGCATGCAAGACAATGGATCTTGGAGAGGTCCTGCCTATGTATGGCGCGCGCAAGGAATTAGAAACTCCTATTGGCAAGAAATAAGTTTTGGTGATGGCTTTGATGTGATTCCAGACAAAGATGATTCACAATTTGGATGGACGATGAGTCAAGAAGGATATGTAAGTCGTTATGACTGGAAAACTGGCAATAATTATGTTGTACGCCCCACCCATCCAGATGCGGATGTGTCACTTCGTTTTAATTGGAATGCGGCAATCAATATAGATCCTACCTCAAACAATACGTTGTACTTTGGAAGTCAGTTTGTGCACAAATCAACTGATAAAGGAGAGACATGGAACATTATTTCTCCCGATTTAACCACCAATGATCCCGATAAATTAAAGCAACACGAAAGTGGTGGACTGACCATGGATGCAACAGGCGCTGAAAACCATTGTACGATCTTAGTAATCGAACCCTCAGAAGTTGAAGCAGACATGCTCTGGGTGAGTACGGACGATGGACGTGTACACTATACACAAGATGGAGGTACACAATGGAACGATGTTACTAAAAACATAAAAGGGTTGCCCAAAGGAAGTTGGATCCCACTAATCAAAGCATCTAAAACAAACAAAGGGGAAGCTCTTTTAATCGCCAATGATTACAGACGATTTAATTACACACCTTATGCGTATCGTACAAAGAACTACGGGAAATCATGGGAACGCATTGTCGATGCATCAGACGTAAAAAGTTATACCTTATCAATTGTAGAAGACGTTGAAGAACCTAATTTATTGTTTTTAGGAACGGATGACGGACTTTATATTTCTATTGATGCAGGCACCAAATGGAACAAATGGTCCGAAGGATTTCCAACTGTTTCTGTCAAAGATTTAATTATTCATCCACGAGAGCATGATTTAGTAATTGGAACTTTTGGACGTGCAGCATGGGTGTTGGATGACATTCGTCCTTTGAGAGCTATTGCTAAAGACCAAAAGTTACTTCAAAAAACAGTGCATTTGTTTGAACCACCAACGGCCTATCAAGCCGCCTATCAACAACCTACAGGAAGTCGATTTGGTGGGGATGCCATATTTAATGGAGAAAACAGAGACAGTGGTGCATCGTTTTCATATTATTTAAACGTTAGAGAAAAAGATTCAACAGCAAGCGATGCAGATAAAAATGAGAACGACGCTTTAACAGAAGTCAAATGGGATTCTTTACAGCTTCAACTATTTGATGGAGAACGTCTAATTCGAACCCTTAAACAGAAAGCACCAAAGAAAAAAGGCCTTCATACTTGGAGATGGAATATGGACGAAAAAGGAGTTGTATGGCCTTCTAAAAAAATCCGTAAATCAATTCGGGAACCTTCTGGTGTTCAAGTAATCCCTGGGAACTACCGTGCAGTACTTCGTTATGGCGATCAACGTTCGGAAGCCATCATTGAAGTTCAGAATGACCCTCGAATTCAATACGATGCAGCCGCCGTCCAAGCGGTATATGAAACTTCAAAAGCGTTTGAACATCTTCAAAAAATTACAGCTGATGCTGTTAAGCAACTTGTTGAAAGTAAAAACATTGTTTCTGAATTTTCGAGTTCACTGAGTGAAAAAGACAAGAAATTAAATAAAGATGCTTTAAAAAGTTGTAAAGAAATCAAAGAAAAAATAGACACTATTTTAGCCCTCTACTTTGGAACAGAGGATAAACGTCAAGGAATCACTAGTGATCCTGTAGTTTCTATAACAGAACGTATTGGAACGGCATTGTATTACATCAGCACGCGTCAGAATGGAATCACGGACACAGAACTCACCCTTATAGCACAAGCAAAAACAGCTATTGACAGTGCTTTAAAAAGTACCAATTCCTTTTTTGAAAATGAATGGGGCACATTTAAGTCTGAAATGGAAGCCATAGACCTGTCTCCTTTTAAGAGCCTAAAAACATTTGAAATAAAAAAATAATCGCATCCTTATACATATACAATTTTTTAACTAACTTTCGAATAACTAATTTAAAATAAATGAAAAAATCTATCGTAGCTTCTCTTCTAATTTTAAGCGTCTTAGCTTGCAAGAAGGAAGTCAAAAAAACAGAGACAAACTCAACAGAGGAATCTAAGACCGAAAAAACTCAAGAACCCATTAAAAATTCTGTCTCTTTATCAATCCAACTCAGTCCAAAGAGTGGAAGTTCTGTGAGTGGAACCGCTGAGTTTGTAGAAACCGACGGAGTCGTTCAAATGACTGCAGAGATCAAAGGACTTGTAGAAGGATCTCATGCAATTCATATTCATGATAAAGGAGATTGTTCTTCAGCAGATGGAAAATCATCAGGAGGCCATTGGAATCCCACAGCACAACCACACGGGAAATGGGGAGCTGAAACAGGGTATCACAAAGGAGATATAGGGAATTTTATTGTTGAAAATTCAGAGAATGAAACGATCGTTGAGTTTAGCACTAACGAATGGTGTATTGGTTGTGGAGATGACACAAAAGATATTCTAGGAAAAGGTGTCATTGTACATCAGGGTGTGGACGATTTCACATCTCAACCTTCTGGGGCTGCAGGCAGCCGTGTAAGTTGTGGAGGAATAATCGAATAATTTAACTTTAAGAACACAAATAAAAAGCTACTTCCAGAAGTAGCTTTTTTGATTTAATTTCCAAGTATGAACCCATCAGGAACAGGCTGGATTACGAAATTATTAAGACTCCTCAAAGTCAATTCAGAACATGAATTTGAGTCGTTAGAAGAGTTATATCCAAAACTTAGAAGTGTTGGCTTTTTATATGGAAGTAATATGGCTACGCTCGATTCTGTAGAAGATAGCTCCGATTACACCAATGAAGAGCGTTGTAAAATTAATTTATTAATTGCTTTGTATGCGGTTCATACGCAAACAAAATCACCAAAACCCTTTGAAAAAAGTTTATTAAATTTTTATAAAGAGATTACCGGATATAAATCTAGCTTTATAAGTACGATTCTTGGAACTAATTTAGAAACCATTCTTCATAAACGTATTCATATTGACAATAATATTTTAACCAAAAACTTCAGTTTTTTTGTAACCAATGCCCTTCTCTTTATGGATGTAATGGCTTATAGAAAATATTTGGAAGGAGAAAAACACACAATTCATTATTTAAAGCAGTTTGAAAACTCAATCAGAACGTTAGTGTTAAGTGCCTTAAATTCTAAATCCCTCAAAACATCCTATGATACTAGCTTGATAAAACTCTTGGAATCTTCATTCAGATTTAGTAATGATGTGAGTTATAACTATAAAACCGTCATTGACGCTACCCCCTCAGAATTAGAATCTTTTTATTTTTTAGATTTGGCATGTATGTCAACTTGGAGTGATTTAAAGCTTGAAGGGAGTGAACAAGACTTTTTAAATAAATTAGGATATGATCTCAAAATGTCAAAGGCTACAGTAAAGGAGTCTATTAGTTCAGTGCAACTATTTTACACAACGCATAAAAATAAGATGGCACTTTTAAATTCAAAAAATAGTGTACAAAGTTTTTATGACAATACCAGCTTGATGGTTCGGAAGCTGATCTCAAGAAATAGCAAGCGTTTATTTAAGGAATTAAAGGAGAGCAAGGAATTGGTTAAATTACTATCTCAATCAGCCCATAGAGAGCTTAATGATGCCGAACAAAAACAAATGCAAGATCAGTTGTTAGATGTCTTAAAATCGATTCCTAGTCTAGCAATTTTTTTATTACCAGGCGGAGCTATTTTATTACCGCTATTTGTGAAGTTTATTCCTAAATTATTACCTTCTGCTTTTGATGACAATAGAATAAATGATTAAGTCATAAAAATACTACCTTTGTAGCATGGGATTAAACAACAACGATATATTCAAAAAACTTAGAGTCGCTCATAAATTAAGAGATGACGATATTGTGAAAATTTGTGCTTTGAAAGATTTTAAAATCACCAAAAGTGAACTGAATGCTATTTTCAGAAATGAAACCCATCCAAAATATATGGAATGTGGCGATCAGTTTTTAAGAAATTTCTTGGACGGACTCATCATTCATTTAAGAGGTCCTATGCCTCCAAAAGGAGCAAAAACCACTCATTCTCCTAAAAAGTAATTTAGATGAAAAAATATTTTTTAATCGGATGTGTATTAACTCTATTTCTCAATTGCAAAGAATCCAAAAACACCATACCAATAGATGCGTCTTATAAAGAAGCATTAAAACAAAATCGTGATACTAGGGCTAAAAATCGAGTGAAGTATTTAGAGTTGACTGGGCTGTTTAAATTAGATTCCACGAGCAATACCTTTGGAAAAGCAACCTCAAATAAATTTATTTTAACGATTGAAAATTTAGCAGCAACGATTGGAAGCCTAAATTTATCAAAAGAGAGCTTGACGTTTGATGCTGCAAAGGATGTCAAGGTGACTAATAGTGTTGGAGAGGAAATAGAACATTTATCGCTTGTAATTGATGCCAATGGAAACTCTATACAACTATTTCACAAGCATATAAAATGGCAAGTGATTACTCGATCAGGTGCCTTGTATCTGAGAGTTTGGGATTTAAAAAATCCTGCCATTCAAGCCTTTAAAGGATTTAAAAATTATGATACCAATAGTGCCTATGTTTTTGAAGCGGACTTCAATTATTTTGAAACAACACACTTAGAGTCTGTAGAGTCAAAACTAGGAATTCCAGACGTTACCGATTTTATTGGACAACTGCGTTTCACTTACAAAGGAGACTCCTACAGCTTGGATGTGGGAAGTGAAGGATTTGTGATGGTTGGAGATTTAACTTCTGGTGAGACGACTTATGGAGGCGGACGGTATGTATATATAGACCTTCCAAAAACAAATGGAAGCGTTACTTTGGATTTTAATTATCTATTCAACCCACCCTGCTCCTTTTCAGAATTTACAACGTGTTTGTTACCTCCACGACAAAATCAACTCGATTTTAGCGTTAAAGCAGGAGAACTTCTTGAAGCAGCACTTTAATAATTTAAAAAAATAGTAACAAATTATTAAATCATCAGACTAACCTAGAAACAAACCAACCAATTTGAAATCATCAGAACAAAATTTTGTAGAACTTTTGCAAAAGCACCAAAATATCGTGCATAAAATCTGCAGAATTTATACAAATGATTCTGATGCACATAAGGATTTGTTCCAAGAAATTACCATTCAGTTATGGAAGGCTTATCCCAAATTTAGAGGCGACTCAAAATTTAGTACTTGGATGTATCGAGTGGGATTAAATACCTCAATCACCTTGTACAGAAAGTCTTTACGTAGAGTAGAAAGTCAGAGTATTGAACCTGTAGCTTATAAACTATCGTATGAAGAATATGATGATACTAAGGATGAGCAATTGAAACTCATTTATGCAGCTGTTCACAAGCTAAACGACATAGAAAAAGGAATTATTTTCCTGTATTTAGAAAACAAAAATTATAGAGAAATTAGTGAAACACTTGGGATTAGCGAAGTCAATGCACGTGTTCGAATGAACCGTATTAAAACAAAACTAAAAACCCAGTTAAATTCTTAAGTATGGATGAATTAGAACTATTAAAAAAAGACTGGGAGACGTCTTCTAAAAATTATCCGGAATTCGATAAAGAAGAACTTTATACGTTAATTTATAAGCGTTCCTCTTCGATTGTCAAATGGATTTTTATAATAAGTCTTCTTGAATTTGCATTTTGGACTCTTATATCCTTTTCCTTTAAAGGCAGTAAAGACTTAGAAAAAATGGAAAGTTATGATGTGAATTACATCCTCTACCCTTTAATGTTTATAGGCTACGCTGTATTGATTTATTTCTTCTATGTTTTTTATAAAAACTACAAGAGTATTACAGCGACAGAGAATACAAAAATGCTAATGGAACGCATTTTAAAAACACGTAAAACTGTCAAACACTATGTGATTTTTAATCTTGTGTTTATGTGTATTTCTATTGTTGTTGGGGTGTATATTGAGATGACAAACAACCCAGATGTTCAAAACACACTTGCAAGAATTCAGTCGGAAGGCGATGGAAACACTACTGTATTTTATTTGATTGTGATAGGATTAAGTATTTTTGCGATGGTCGTTATTACAGCCATATTATTGGGGTTCTACTACTTGATTTATGGTCTTTTATTGAAACGTTTAAAATCGAATTACAAAGATTTAAAAGAACTGGAAACAGATTCCTAGATCACCATTTTCTTTTAGTGTTTAGAGCTTCTTTTTCTAACAATTCGTCTTGAGGAATCACTTTCATAAAAGAAGGATGTTGCTCTATCGCGTACTCAATTTTTTCTACAATTTGTTCAATGGATTCCTTTTCGTAATCAATCTCTAAAGGTGCTTTGATCTCCATAGACTGAAGAATATTTTTTTTCTTTACACGGATGCCTTTTTTATCGAAAGAGCGTCGGAAACCGTCAATGACTATCGGAACTACAATGGGTTGGTAATGCTTGATAATATGTGCTGTTCCTTTTCGAATGGGCTTAAAAGGCGTTGTTGTACCCTGAGGAAATGTAATCACCCAACCATCATTTAATGCCTTATTGATGTTTGATATATCGCTCATTTTAACCTGTCGATTTACATTCTCTCCAGAGGCTCGCCAGGTTCTTTCAATACTAATAGAGCCCGCATAAGCAAATATTTTTGGAAGCAATCCAGACTTCATAGTTTCTTTAGCTGCCACAAAATACATATTCAATTTAGGGTTCCATAAATAGCCAACATTTTTGATGTTATCATCACGTCCACTCAACGCCGCATTAAACACATGAAACATCGCCATCACATCCGCAAAATAAGTTTGATGGTTAGAGATAAACAACACGTTTTGTTGTGGTAAATTTCGAAGAATCTCAGAACCTTCAATTTGAAGTTCATTAAAACCTCTGTAGCGTCGGTGACTTAATACCCCTGCAATTCGAATGATCCATTTTTTAAGAAATAAAAATTGACCGAATATATTTTTCTTGAGAAGACCCATTAAAATTTTAAAAATTTATTTTGCAAACCTAAGCTATTTTTTTAAAATTTGATTTAACATTGTTTTAATTTCTATCAACATCATGGCGGTGGCTCCCCAAACAATTCGATCTCTAAGCTTAAAAGCAGGGACTTCGTTTGTCACTCCTTCTGACACAAAAACTTCAGAAGAAACTTCTGATTTGTCATCTAGAAACTCCGATAAAGAGACTTCAAGGACATCGTCAACTTCTGATTCCTGAAGGGTAAACGTCAGTGGTGCCGCTGCAATTCCTAAAAAAGGAGACACCAAAAAATTACTGGGCGGGATATAAATAGAAGATAATTCTCTAAGGACCCTGATTTTATCGGAAGAAACTCCAATTTCTTCCCAAGTTTCTCGTAACGCTGTTGCTTCTTTTGAAACATCTTCAGGCTCTGGTTTTCCTCCAGGAAATCCAACTTGTGCAGAATGCACCCCTTTATATGATTTTCGTAGGATTAAAACCATCAAGGTTTCTCCCTCAATACTAGGATAAAACAATGCCAAAACAGCCGCCAATTTTGCGGATTTATGTTCTTCTTTATAACGCTCCAACAATTGTTCACGAAACGGAGGTGCCATTTTTAGCTGTGTCTCTATGCCTGGTAAACTCAGTTTATTTATTTCAACAATCGTTTTTTCAAATGCCTTAAATCTCATATCTTACAGTTCAATAAATCTATACTATCCATGCGAATTTATATACTTTTATTTTTAAGTTGTTTTTTGATGAGTTGTCAAGGTAAGAAAACAAATACAATCAAGTCAAAAAAAAGCAACCCACCTCCTATCACAAAAGAAGCAATTCCTAAAAAAAAAGAACCCAATTTTCTACTGAACGATGCGAATGTTATGGAATTTTTCTTGGACTACGACCAAAAGCATAAAGAAGATAGAGTCAGAATTACCACTGATTTTGGAACCATTGACGTCAAGTTGTTTGAAGCCACTAAGTTTCACCGTTCAAATTTTATTTACCTCACAAAAAAACAGTATTTCAACGACACCCAATTTTATCGAGTGATTCAAAATTTTGTAATTCAAGGTGGAAATAGTGATGACCGAAAAACCTTAATTAAGCGACGAAAGATTGGGAAATACTTACTTCCTAACGATTACGATAAGGGGTTTAAACACGACCGTGGCATGCTTAGCATGCCCAGCAAAAACATAGAAAACCCCTACAAAAAGGCCTCCCCTTTTGAGTTTTTCATTGTGCAACAACAAGGCGGGGCGCATCATTTGGATGGCGATTATACTATTTTCGGAAAAGTGATTCGGGGCATGGATGTGGTTGATACAATTGCAGCCGTTGCGACCGATGCGACCGATTGGCCACTTCAAAATGTATTCATACGAAAAATTGAAATCTTAAAATAAGTTGAAATCCACAACAGGAATAATATATTTTAAGTAAATTGTAAGCATCTTATTTTGAACCTTTAAAATCATAAACCATGAATAGTATTGTACCAAAATCTTACCTCAAAGTTTTTTGTTTAAGTCTTTTAACCCTGATTATAAGTTGTAAAAAAGACATAAAAACACAACCTAAAAATGCGTTATTACAAGAATGGCAAGGACCTTATGGTGGTGTTCCTGCATTTGACACAATGGATGTGAAGGACATTCAAGAAGCTGTTGAAACAGGTATGGAACTCAATCTTACGGAGATCGAAGCCATTGCAAATTCAACAGAACCAGCTACCTTTGAAAATACCATCGCAGCGATGGAACGCTCAGGAGCAGAATTGGACCGTGTATTTTCTTATTATGGAATTATGAGTGCGAATATGTCCTCTCCTGAATTCAGAAAAGTCCAAGCGGATCTCGCACCAAAACTATCTGAATTTTCTTCTAAAATCAATCAAAACAGAGCCCTTTTTGATCGAATTAAAACAGTTTATGAAGCTGCTTTAGTCACCCCTTTAGATGCCGACCAACAACGTGTTGTTGAACTAACTTACAACAGTTTTGCCATGCGGGGCGCAGAGTTAAATGCTGATAAAAAAGCGCGTTATGCAGCGATCGACAAAGAATTATCAACCCTTTATAACACCTTCTCAGACAATGTACTTCACGATGAAGAAAACTATGTTACCTATTTGAATGCCGATCAGTTAGACGGCCTCTCTGATGGCTTTATTAAATCTGCTGCAGCCATTGCTTCCGATAAAGGAACTGAAGGAAGTTATGCCATTACAAATACCCGATCTTCAATGGATCCATTTCTTACCTATTCTACAAACAGAGATTTAAGAAAACAAGTCTGGACAAATTATTATGCACGAGGAGATAATGGGGATGACTACGATAACAATAATATCATTGCACAAATATTAAAATTACGTCGCGAGCGTGTCGAACTGTTAGGACATAAAAATTATGCCGAATGGCGTTTACAAGATCGCATGGCAAAAACACCCGAAAATGCATTGGCTTTGATGGAAGCTGTTTGGCCAGCATCCATTGCACGGGTTCATGAAGAAGTGGCGGACATGCAAGCGGTAGCCAACACGAACGGAGATAACATCACGATTGAGCCTTGGGATTACCGTTTCTATGCAGAAAAAGTACGGGTCGCAAAATACGATTTAAACAGTGATGAAGTGAAGCAATACCTTCAACTCGACAAGTTGAGAGATGCGATGTTTTACGTGGCAGGACGTTTGTTTAATTATGAGTTTACGCCAGTGCCTGAAGGCAGTGTCCCTGTTTTTCAAGAGGATGTAAATGTTTGGGAAGTGACGGATAAAGATTCTGGAGCCCACATTGGACTTTGGTATTTAGATCCGTATGCACGTCAAGGAAAACGTTCTGGAGCATGGGCAACCACGTACCGAAGTCACACAACTTTTGATGGTAAAAAAACAGTACTGGCTTCAAACAATTCTAACTTTGTAAAACCTGCAGAAGGGGAAGCTTTGTTGGTTTCTTGGGACGATGCAACCACCTTTTTCCATGAATTTGGACATGCTTTGCACTTCTTTTCATCCAATGTAAAATACCCTACTTTAAATGGGGGTGTGAGAGATTACACAGAGTTTCAATCTCAATTGTTAGAACGTTGGTTGTCCACAGACGAAGTGATCAATCAATTTTTAGTGCATTATAAAACAGGGGCTGTCATTCCACAAGAATTAGTAGCGAAAATTAAAAAAGCAGCGACCTTTAACCAAGGATTTGGAACGACCGAATATTTAGCATCAGCTTTGATGGATATGAAACTCCACCTTGCAGACCCTGAAAATATTGATATTGATGCGTTTGAAAGACAAACCTTAGCAGACCTCAAAATGCCAACAGAACTTCCAATGCGTCACCGCACGCCGCATTTTGGACATGTATTTTCTGGTGAAGGCTATGCAACAGCCTACTACGGATATATGTGGGCAGATGTACTGACCGCAGACGCGGCAGAAGCATTCCAAGAGGCACCAGGCGGGTTTTATGACAAAGAGGTCGCAGAACGTTTGGTAAAGTATTTATTTGAACCGAGAAACTCTATGGATCCTGCAGAAGCTTACAGACTGTTTAGAGGTCGTGATGCTGAAAAAGAAGCCTTGATGCGCGACCGTGGTTTTCCAGTGAACTAACAGAACTAGATATAGTAAATGATAAAAGCTTATCCGATTGGATAAGCTTTTTACTTAAAACAGTAAAAAACTATCAAAACAAGCTGAGTTCATAGTTTTTATTGATAGCTTTGCAGTCTCAATAAAAACCATTATGACCATCACACAACTTAAATATGTCTTAGCAGTCGCTGAGCATCAAAACTTCACCAAAGCCGCTGAGAAATGTTTCGTCACACAACCAACGTTAAGCATGCAAATTCAAAAATTGGAAGACCAGTTGTCTGTTCAAATTTTTGATCGTAGTAAAAAGCCAATTGAATTGACTGAAGTTGGACGCAAGATTGTAAATCAAGCAAAAAATATTGTCAATGAGGCCGATCGTATTACTGATATTGTGGACCAACAAAAAGGGTTTATTGGGGGAGAATTCAAATTAGGGATCATTCCAACCGTGATGCCAACGCTATTGCCAATGTTTCTAAAAACGTTTATCAAACGCTACCCAAAAATTAAACTGAAGATAGAGGAACTAAATACTGAAGAAATTATTCAACGCATTAAGGACGGGCATTTAGATGCTGCCATAGCGGCAACTCCTCTAAAAAATGAACACATCAAAGAGCGTGTGTTATTTTACGAGCCTTTTGTGGGGTACATCCCAAACAATCATCGGTTGACTTCTAAAAAAACCTTAGAGGTTTCGGACTTGGATATTAATGACATGCTGTTATTAGAAGATGGGCATTGTTTTAGGGATGGTGTACTGAATTTATGTAATGCCAAAAAAACCAAAGACCATGATGAATTTCAGTTGGAAAGCGGGAGTTTTGAAATGTTGGTGAAATTAACAAATGAAGGGATGGGAATGACGCTTTTGCCTTATTTGCATACTTTAGACTTAAAAGAAAAAGAACAAGAACAATTACATTATTTTAGTGAGCCTTCACCTGCCAGAGAAGTCAGTTTGATTTACCATAAAAGTGAGTTGAAAATTCAAATTATTGATGCCCTTCACAATATCATTTCTGGAATCATTCGAAGTGCAATTGCATTTCAGAATGTTCAAATTATCAGTCCAGTTGCAAAATAAAAAAAGTGACCTCTCGGCCACTTTTACAGTTTAATTTTATACAAAAGACTAATTCAAATAAACCATACATTGTTTCAAATCTGGATTGAAAGTGACCAGATTTTGAATAAATAATTTTAATTCTTCTATTTCGTATGGTAATAAGCGTTGGAGTGCCTTTTGAACTTCTTTACAAAAAAGGTTGGTATCAAAACTAACCTTATTCAGTACCGTTTTGGTGTACTCAAACATTGCTCTTGACATTTTATAAAAATTAAAATTAATAAAAAGTAATGTTATAGAATAGGCGTTTATTTTAGAGATTAATTCTTTAAATTTAGTGAAAATTAAAGACACCTCGTAAACTTTAACACTATCTTTTGATTTATTTTTGTTTGAGTTTCAGAGACCACTCGAAGTCAAAAGAAGCGACCTCATCTCCAACCAAATCAATGCCTTTAGCAGTCAAAATTAGTGTTTGCCCCTCCCCTGTAGCAAGTGCCTTTTCTAGGGCTTCATCGACCAAGTTTCCTTGATCGCATGAGAAGGTAATAAGACCTTTTGCTTTTTTGCTAAAACTGGCATTATTTTTAATAACCAGCATCGATATATTTTTTTGGTTTGCTTGTATTTTCATCATAATCAAAGCCCCTGTAGATAATTCTGCCGCCATCCCCTGAACCGCCCAAAACATCGATTTAAAAGGATTCTGATTGATCCAACGGTGCCTTACGGATACTACACATTTTTGTGCATCAATTGATTGTGTACGCACCCCAGTGAAATAAGCAGATGGTAATTTAAAAAGTAAAAAAAGATTGAGTTTTCTTGGTGTAAAATTCATGAGTGTTCTTAGATTGTGAGCTAAGATAGGTATTTTTAAAGAACCTTAATTTGTTAATTTTGTGTTAAAATATAATACTATGTTATACATAATACCTTTTTATGTATTAGGTTTGTTGAAAATTAATACTAATGAAAATAGAAAACACAAAAGCACAGATGCGAAAAGGTGTTTTAGAGTTTTGCATTTTATCTGTCTTAAAAGACAGAGACGCCTATGTTGCCGAAATTTTAAAAACCTTAAAGGAGGCAAAAATGCTTGTGGTGGAAGGAACTATTTATCCCCTCCTCACACGGCTTAAAAATTCTGGACTACTTAATTATCGCTGGGAAGAATCCACGACTGGTCCCCCAAGAAAATATTATACACTCACTGAAGGTGGGAAATTATTTTTAGTTGAATTGACAACTACATGGAATGAGCTCCACAACGCTGTCAGTTTAGTAACCCTACCAAAAACTACCAAAAAATGAACAAAACTGTAAGTATAAATCTAGCTGGTATCTTCTTTCATATAGATGAAAGTGCATACCAAAAACTTCAAAATTATTTTGAAGCGATCAAGGCATCACTTCATAATACAGAAGGAGCCTCTGAAATTATAGCAGATATAGAAGGGCGTGTCGCAGAACTGTTTTCGGAACGGATTAAAACGAGTCAACAAGTGGTCTCTAACAAAGAAGTGGATGAAATGATCTCTGTGATGGGACAGCCTGAAGATTATAAAATCGACGAAGAACTTTTTGAAGAAACGCCTAATAATGATAAATCAGACAGTCAAAAACGACGTTTATTTAGAGATCGAGACAACTCCTATATAGGGGGTGTTTCTTCTGGATTTGGATATTATTTTGGAGTAGATCCTCTTATCATTAGACTCCTTTGGGTGGTATTAATATTTGGTGCTGGAATGGGACCTTTATTATATATTATTTTATGGATTTTAATTCCTGCGGCAAATACAACAGCCGAAAAATTAGCGATGATGGGAAAGCCCATCAACATTACCAATATTGAAAAAAAAGTAAAAGAAGAGTTTGGTAATGTTAAAGAGAGCTTAGAGCGCGTTAAAGACAGCGTCAACTCAGGAACTCTCAATGATTTGGGAAAAAGTATCCAGTCAAAATCCCGCTCTTTTTTTGAAACAATTGGGGATCTTATTCTGCTCTTCTTTAAATTAATTTTTAAAACAGTTGGAGTGTTTTTTATCATTCTGAGTATTGTCATTCTCATTGGATTTTTTATAAGTTTACTATCTGTTGGTATTGCAGATGCCGTACATTTTCCTGGGATGGATTTTGCAGACTTAATCAATTCCTCCGGCTTGCCAATATGGTTGGTTTCTATTTTAGCTCTGTTTGCTACTGGAATCCCATTAATTTTCATACTGCTCTTAGGCTTGCGTATGGTATCCAAACGCATGCCTTTATTGAATCTATATACTAAATTATCACTCTTAGGTGTTTGGCTCATCGTTTTGACTACACTGATTATATTTAGCATAAAACAAGCTGCCGATTTTAGAGTGGATGCGAGTGTCACAGAACAAGCAGAATTGCCAATCACGTCCAAGGACACTTTGTATTTAGAAATGAAAGGGAATCCTTTATACTCAAAGTCTTTACATCGTGACAAAGACTTGAAATTCGTCTATGACCAACAGGATACGAAACGAATTTATGGATCAGACATTAGACTCATTGTACAGTCCACAAAAGACTCTGTTGCAACTATTTCGGTTGAAAAAAAAGCATCTGGAATCGAGTATTTAAAAGCTAAAGATCGAGCAATGGGAGTAAATTACAACTATGAATTCAAAAACAACTCCTTAATTTTAGATGGTTTTTTTCTTACAAATACAGAACATCAGTATAGAAATCAAACTATTGAAATTATTTTACAACTGCCCATTGGCAGTGTCTTGTATGCGGATGAAAACTCCTATTCTTACCACAGAAACACTTCGAGATATAACGATATATTAGACAATGGAAAAGAAGAACATTATCTGAAAACAGCCCATAAATCGATGCGTTGTCTGGATTGCCCAAACCTAAATAACAAAGAATAAACTAAACCCCAATAATCATGATGACACTAGTCAAATTTATTAGCCTTACTATTGTAAGCCTTGCTTTAAACGCCTGTCAGTTCAACTCCTTTCCTTTTAATAAAGGAGTGCGCGGCAACGGCGTCGTAGTCACTGAACAACGATCCATAGATGCGTCTTTTAATAGTATAGAAGTTAGTACCGGGATCGATCTTTTTCTAACACAAAATGAAAGTCCTAGTATTTCTGTCCAAACGGATGAAAACATTCAGGAATTTATTATCACAGAAATTGAAAACGAAGTACTTAAAATTTATATCGATGAAAATACCTACCGGGTTGCTTCTAAAAAAGTAGTTGTCAATTTTAAGACTATAGAAGAAATCAAAGCTTCTAGTGGCAGTGCTGTTTTTAGTACCAATACACTAAATGTTCCTAGTCTTGATTTGAGTACTTCTAGCGGAAGTGAAATGAAACTAACTGTTGAAACCAAATATATAAACAGTAGCAGTTCAAGTGGAAGTGAGTTAACCCTAGAAGGAAATACTGAAACATTTAGTGGGGATTCCTCGAGTGGAAGTCACTTAAATGCATCAAAATTAACTGCTAAATTTTGCGAAACAAAAGCATCTAGCGGATCCAATTTATCTGTCAAATGTTTAGAAGAATTTAATGCAAAAGCCTCTAGTGGTGCTGCTATAGAGAACCACGAATCTGCAATGAAAAATACAGTAGAGTCTTCTTCAGGTGGGAATATTGAGACTCAAAACTAATCACATTTTTTTCTTGTAATAGAATCTGAGTTCTTGGTCAACTTTTAAGGCATGTAACTCAAGTTCTGTACTAGATAATTTTGTTATTTCAAGAACTTTGTCTTCTTTCTTCGTACTTAAGTTGATGATTACAGATTTTTGGTCTTCAGAAATTCGCCAAGTTCCCTTGTTAATTTTATCGTCTACAATTGATTGAAATTGATTGTTTGCAGAATAAATTTGGAAAATATTATTGGTATCAAATGCTTCTTTAGCGGATACTTGATCACCATCAAGTTCTATTATTTGTAATTGCCACTTTCCAACAATGTCTTGGTTGACCGTTTGTGAAAATGTGTTTGAAATTGAAAGTAAAAAAAGTATGAATGCATATTTTTTCATGTCCGTAGGTTTAGAGATTTATTGGTAAACTTACAAATAAAAATAACAGGACAAATAAATGGAATGTTAATTCATAGCTAACTATTGTAGCGTAAACATGTCGAGTGGGGTAAATTTATTCGTAAATTGCTTGAAAGAATTATAGTCCTTAAAAATAATAAACCTATGGAATCTAATTATTCAAAACTGTATGCTGGTAGTTTTATTGTGGTTCAACTCATCACTCAAAATTTAGAAAAACAAGGCATCACCCCTATTGTCAAAGATGAAACAGAGTCTGCTCGTTTGGCAGGTTTTGGAACGCCCACCTATGGATTTCAAGAACTGTATGTGAACTTGAGTGAAAAGAGCAAAGCAGAAGCCATCGTTGCCAGTACATTAGCAGAATTTTAAATTAATAGGTCTGTTTTGTTGTAAAGATTGTATTTTAGTGAATCTTAATAAACAATCATTCAAATGAAAAAAAGTTTTTTTTACATCAGCTTAGTTTCTCTATTTGTTAGCTACAGTCAATCCATAGAGATTCCTGTGGACACAACAGTAACAACTACCCACACTACAACTGTAAAAGGGGTGAAATTTGATTACACTGCTGAAACAGGAATGCAACCTGTTTGGGATAACGATGGAATGCCTATCGCAAGTTTATTTTATACGTATTATACCAGAAACAATATAAAAAATAGAGCGACACGTCCCTTAATTATTTCCTTTAATGGAGGCCCAGGGTCTGCGTCCGTTTGGATGCACGTTGCTTATACAGGGCCTCGTATTTTAAATGTTGATTCCGAAGGCTACCCGGTTCAACCTTATGGATTTAAAAACAATCCAAACTCCATTTTAGATGAAGCAGATATTGTATTTGTCAACCCTGTAAATACAGGGTATTCTAGAATGCTTCCCAATACTGATGGAGACATGCCCGATCGGGAACAGTTTTTTGGAATTAATGAAGATATCAAATATTTAGCAGAATGGATCAATACTTTTATTAACCGTAAAAACAGATGGGAATCTCCTAAATATATCATTGGTGAAAGTTATGGAGGCACGCGTGTAATGGGATTGTCTTTAGAATTACAACAAAATCAATGGATGTACTTAAATGGTGTGATTTTAGTATCTCCTGCTGACTACAAAGTCTTACGCGTTGGTGGTCCCGTTTCCTCCGCATTGAACCTCCCCTATTATACAGCAACCGCTTGGTATCACAACAAATTACCGGAAGCACTCCAATCGAAAGATTTATTAGAGATTCTTCCAGAATCAGAAGCCTATGCTATTGACACACTCATTCCGGCATTGACCAAAGGAGGGTTTATTGATGCCGATGAAAAAATGGCGGTCAGTGAAAAAATGGCTTATTATTCAGGGTTGAGTCAAAAGGTGATTTTACAACATAATTTAGATGTTCCTAATTCATTTTTCTGGAAAGAATTACTACGGGATGATACAGGTCAAACAATCGGACGGCTGGATTCTCGCTACCTAGGAATCGACAAAAAAGAATCTGGAAACAGTCCAGATTACAGTGCAGAACTCACCTCTTGGTTGCATTCATTTACTCCTGCCATCAACCACTACATTAAAAGTGAATTAAAATTTAAAACCGATTTAAAATACAATATGTTTGGGTCGGTTCATCCTTGGAACAACGATGATGACAACACGCGTGACAACCTTCGGTTGGCTATGGCACAAAACCCTTATCTAAAAGTATTAAATCAGTCTGGATATTACGATGGAGCAACCACTTATTTCAATGCAAAATATACCTTATCTCAAGTAGATCCTAGCGGAAAAATGAAAGAGCGCTTTACGTTTAAAGGGTATCGAAGTGGACATATGATGTATTTGCGTAATGAAGATTTAATTCAGGCAAATGAAGATTTGAGAACATTTCTTAAAGAATCTTCTGCCAATGGAAAGGCTGCTAAATACTAATGCAAACTCCGCTTATAAGTATTTTAATTCCCTTTAAAAATACGGAGTCTTATTTAGGTGACTGTTTGGATTCTATTGTAAAACAAACATATTCCAATTGGGAACTTCTTATTGTAGATGATAGCTCCTCCGACACAAGTTACAAGCTCGTTCAAAACTACGCTAATACTGATGCTCGAATTCAGTTGTTAAAAAATGAGGGCAGTGGAATCATTGAAGCGCTTAGAACGGGCTATAAACACGCTAAAGGAACTTTTGTGACGCGTATGGATAGTGATGACGTGATGGCATTAAACAAGCTAGAACAAATGCAACAGCCGCTAGTTACGTATGGCGAAGGGCACTTGGCATTGGGACTTGTTCGTTATTTTTCAGAAGAAGGAATAGGGAATGGTTACAAACGCTATGAAACTTGGCTGAATGCATTGACTTCAAAAGGGACTAATTTTACTGAAATTTATAAAGAGTGTGTCATTCCATCACCCAGTTGGATGGTTTACAAAACAGATTTTGATTGCTGTGGAGGCTTCTCTCCAAACACCTATCCAGAAGATTATGATTTAGCGTTTCGGTTTTATAAACATGGATTGAAATGCATCCCTTCAAATGAGGTATTACACCAGTGGCGTGATTATGCGGTGAGAACATCAAGGGTCGACGCACATTATGCTGAAAATTCATTCTTAGAATTAAAAGTGAAGTACTTTTTGGAGCTATCGCATGCCAAAGAAAAAACAATCGTAATTTG
The DNA here is from genome assembly GCA_018608765.1 of Flavobacteriaceae bacterium. GTDB lineage: Bacteria > Bacteroidota > Bacteroidia > Flavobacteriales > Flavobacteriaceae > Hel1-33-131. The sequence goes on along the minus strand of JABAYY010000034.1, from coordinate 89,939 downwards.
GGGAGCAGGAACTAAAGGTAAAAAAGTGGCCCAATTACTAATTGAAAAAAACATGGCTTTTGAATGGGTATGTGACAACCCAAAAAAAATAGGAAAAGACATCTATAATAAGACCTTAAAACCCTTTGAGTTTCTAAATACCATGAAAAATTATCAATGTATTGTGACCGTCGCAAATCATGAAGCGCAATTTGAAATTGTACAGTATTTTCAAACGCGTAATAAAACTCCAATGAACGATTATTTCTTCTTCTGTTAATCAAATCAAATTTTAGTTTTTATATTTGACAATTCAATCCATAAGATGCAGTTTTTACACCCAGAATTTTTTTACGCACTTCCAGCACTGCTCATCCCTATTTTTATTCATTTATTTCAACTCCGACGTTTTAAGGTTCAGGAATTTACAAATGTTGCTTTATTACAAAAAATACGCTTTCAAACCCGAAAGAGTTCCCAATTAAAAAAATGGCTGATTTTATTAATCCGACTCTTAGCAATTGCTTGTATAATCATAGCATTTAGTCAGCCTTTTTTATCCAATCAAACAGCTCAAAAAAATACTTTTGAAACAGTCGTTTATTTAGATAATTCCTTTAGCATGCAAGCAATTGGTCCTAAAGGATCACTTTTAAATCGAGCCGTTCAAGATGTGATCACAGGTTTTAATGAGACTGAAAAAATTGGTGTATTCACTAACAATCAAAGTTACAAATCAACTTCCATAAAAGATTTAAAATCCGATTTACTATCTCTGAGTTACAGTCAAAATCAGCTGGACTTAAATACAGTAATTCTCAAAGGGAAAACGCTGTTCTCAGACTCCAAAACAAGCTCAAAAACTCTTGTCTTAGTATCTGATTTTCAACAACAAATAAAAGAGGAAATTCTATCTATATCGGACACTTCAATACGCATTGTTTTAGTGCCTTTAAAACCATTAAACACAGATAATAGCTATATTGAATCTGTGTCTTTAGAACCTTCTTTAAACGCTAATTACACTTTGAATGTTAAGGGAAAAACGAGCAGCACATCTGACAGCCCTATTTCTGTGACTTTATTCCAAGACCAGAACATTGTTGGGAAATCTATCCTAGAAAAAACTAAAAATTACAAAACTACTTTTGTACTCCCTAATACAGTAGAATTTAACGGCAAACTATCTATCGAAGATACTCAAATGCCATACGACGACACCTTCTTTTTTAACATCCCCAAAGCCGAAAAAATAGCGGTTTTAGCAATTCACGAAAATGTGAATTCTAATTTTTTGAATAAACTCTATACTGGAGATGAGTTTCTATTTCAAAGTCAAAATTACAAGAGACTCGATTACAGTCAAATTAAAACTCAAAATCTAATCGTCTTGAATGGCTTAAGTCAAATACCCCCTGCCTTACAAAACAGTCTCCAAGGGTTTATGAATACTGGAGGCGTGGTGGTTATGATTCCCTCTAAAAACGGCGACTTAACATCTTACAATCAACTCCTAGCATTACAAACAAATCACAAATTTAAACCGCTAATAACTCAAGAAAAACGCATCACGAACATCGCGTTTAACCATCCGATTTTAAAAGATGTTTTTGAAGAACAAGTCAAAAATTTTCAATACCCAACAGTTCAATATTATTACCCACTCACTACCAAGACAAACAGTGTGTTATCCTATGAAGACCAACAACCCTTTTTAGTTCAATTTAAAGCGCTGTTTGTGTTTACAGCAGCCGTAGAAACTAAAGATTCTAACTTTGTAAGTTCTCCGTTAATTGTCCCAACGCTTTATAATATCGGAAGATCAAGTTTAAAAACGCCTCCGATTTACTATTGGATTGGCGCAGAAAATACGTTTGACCTTAAAGTTAATTTACAAAAAGACCGAATTTTAAAATTAGCGAACAACGATTCTCAGTTTATTCCATTGCAAACAAATTTCAACACCAAAGTAAGCATCACCACAAAGGACGACCCAAAGAAGCCGGGACACTTTTCCATCTTAAAAGATACAGACACACTGACCCAAGTAAGCTATAACTACAACCGAGATGAAAGCCAACTGCGCTATTCGGATCTTACAACTATAAAAGGGGTTTCGATTGAGAATTCTTTAGGAACCACACTTAAAAATATAAAAATTGAGGCGAATGTGACTTGGTTATGGAAATGGTTTGTTATTTTTGTGCTAATATTATTAGCTTTTGAAATGCTCATCTTAAAATATTTTAAATGAACGTACTTATAAAATCAGCTACCATTCTTGATGATAAAAGTGATTTCCACAATCAAACTCAAGACATCTTAGTTGAAAACGGTTTCATTACTCAAATAGCTAAATCTCTCAAAAATCCAAATAAATATCCTGTGATTGTTTTAGAAAACCTCCATGTATCTAGTGGTTGGTTTGACAGCAGTGTATCGTTTGGAGAGCCTGGTTATGAAGAACGTGAAACGATTGCAAATGGATTACAAGTGGCTGCGGCATCTGGGTTTACAGACATTGCACTAAACGCAAATACAAATCCCGTTATTGACTCCCATTCAGACATTGCATTTGTGAAATCTAAAGCTGCAAATTCAGCAACCAACCTCCATCCTATTGGAGCGCTAACCAAAGGAGGCGAAGGCATTGACCTTGCTGAGTTATTTGATATGAAATCTGCTGGAAGTATTGCTTTTGGAGATTATAAAAAATCGATTGAAAATCCAAATCTCCTCAAAATAGCCTTGCAATATGCTTCAAGTTTTGACGGCTTGGTGCACTCGTTTCCACACGAACCTAGAGTGGCTAAAAAAGGGGTGATGAATGAAAACATTACAAGTACACAATTGGGTCTCAAAGGATTGCCCGCTTTGGCAGAAGAACTCCAAATTGCACGCGATTTATTTATCTTAGAATACACAGAAGGCAAGCTACACATCCCAACAATTTCTACGGCAAAATCAGTCGATTTAATTCGGGAAGCCAAAGCAAAAAAATTAGATGTTAGTTGTAGTGTGGCCATTCACAATCTTATGTTTACAGACAAAAGTTTAAGCGACTTTGACACCAACTTTAAAGTGAATCCACCCTTACGAATTCAATCCGATATAGAAGCTCTTATTGCAGGAGTCAAAGACGGAACTATAGATATGGTCACTTCCGATCATAACCCAATTGATATTGAGCATAAAAAAATAGAATTTGATTATGCCAAAAATGGTACCATCGGATTGGAAAGTGCTTTTGGTGCACTGAATGCCTTATTTACAACCAAAAAGGCTGTGCAACTGCTGACAAAAGGAACACAACGTTTTGGTTTAAACGCAGAATCTATAAAAATTGGAAACTCTGCCAAACTGAGTTTGTTTAATCCCGCAGACTCCTATGTTTTTGAAGAAAAACACATCGGTTCAAAATCAAAAAACTCACTCTTTTTAGGATCAAAACTAAAAGGAACGGTTTATGGCATCATTGCTAACAACTCCACTTCAATAACTCTTTAATGTTAGAAAATCAAGATATTAAATCTGGAAAAAGTTGTGCAGTTATAAGTTATTTTTATCTCTTAGGAGTACTGATTGCCTACCTTACAAATTCAGATAAAAAAAGTCAATTCGCCTATTTCCATATCCGTCAATCCTTAGGATTATGGTTGTCTTTTATGGCGCTTGGCTATCCCGTAGGATACTTTGACAATTGGCAAATTACGTATTCATTTTGGATGGCATTTAGCGTTCTATTTATCTATGGGTTTTCAACAGCATTATCTGGCAAAATGATTCCAATTCCTTTGGTTGGAAAACTGTATCAAACTGCTTTTAAAAAAATTAAATAAATGAGTGTTCAACTCCCATTAATTCATGTAACCAGACCGTCCATACTCAAAGAAAACGCTCCCTTATTAGTGATGCTTCATGGATACGGCAGCGATGAAAATGATTTATTTTCGTTTGCGTCTGAACTTCCTAAAGAATTGTTCATTATTTCCATAAGAGCCCCTTACCCACTCCAGCCGAGTGGCAACGCTTGGTATGCAATTAATTTTGATGCAGAACAAAATAAATGGAACGATAATGAGCAGGCAAAATCTTCAATGAAAATTTTGATTGATTGTATAGATAGCGCTTGTGAAAATTACCCTGTCGATCAAAATAACGTGAGTATATTGGGCTTTAGTCAGGGAACTATTTTAGGAATGGCAACAGCCTTGAATCATCCTACAAAAATAAAAAACATCATTGGATTGAGTGGGTATGTAAATCATGATATTTTACCTGATAATTTAGAGATATTAGACTATTCAAATTTGAATTTCTATTGCTCTCATGGGACTGTCGATCAAGTCATTCCAATTGATTGGGCACGACAGACACCTGTGTTTTTGAAGTCTTTAAACATCCAACACACATACAGTGAATTTCCAGTAGGACATGGTGTAGCACCTCAAAATTTCTATGAACTGAGAGATTGGATTTCAACTAAAATTTAGATTTCTATAACGAAGTTTCCTCAGTAGATAATTCGACAGCTTCTTTTTTGACCTCTAAAAGAGCCGCTTCTGATTTTTCTAAGACTTCTATTTTAGCTTTAAATTTCTTGATGTCTTTTTCGTATTTATCAATAATACCTTTGGAGTTCACATATTGGAACACATTGACTAAGATTGAAAACACGAATAAGTAAAGGTATATTTTTCCTTTCATTTTAGAGAGATATTTGTAATTGATCGTAAGCGAGATGAACGTTTTCTGGAAGGCTGTTTTCTATGTCTTTATGAAACCCTAAGTGATGACTCACATGGGTCAAAAAAGCTCTTTTTGGGTTTACAAGTTTGATAAAATCCAAAGCTTCTTCAAGATTGAAATGAGAAACATGTGGCTCAATTCGTAAGGCATTAATAACCAAAACGTCTAAATTTTGTAGTTTTTCAACTTCTAGAGTTGAAATAGTTTTTGCATCTGTGATATAGGCAAATGCATCCATTCGAAATCCAAAAATAGGAAGCGAATTATGAAGTACATTAATGGGCTCAACTTTTTTAGTTCCAACAGAAAAAGGGGTTTCTGTAATTGGGTGTGCGTTCAAGGTTAACACTCCAGGGTATTTATTTTCGGTGACAAAAATATAATCAAAACGTTTATAAAGCGATTTCAAAACCCGTTCATGGGCATACACATCAAGTGCTCCTTGTCTGTAAAAAAAAGGTCTTAAGTCATCCAAACCTGCCGTATGGTCGCTGTGTTCGTGCGTAAAAAGAACGGCGTCTATCTTCGTGCAATCGGTACGTAAGAGCTGTTGTCTAAAATCTGGACCACAATCAATTAAGACCGAAAAATCATCCCACTGAACGAGTGCCGACACCCTAAGACGCTTATCTTTAGGGTCTTCACTCAAACACACAGGATGCGTGCTTCCAATAATTGGAATCCCTTGTGAAGTTCCCGTGCCTAAAAATGTAATTTTCAATGAATGATTAATTTAAAACAAAAATAGGCTATTTTTTTTGTAAGCTATTCTAAAATGATACCTTTGTGTGGTAACCTCGTTAATTTTAAAGATGGAAATAACGCTTAAAGGGGATGCTGTAATTGAGAGCATTCCTTCATTAAAAGACAAAGCTTTAAGAATCAATTTAAATGAAAATATCTACGGAACTTTTGCAGAAATTGGTGCTGGACAAGAAACTGTAAGACATTTTTTCAGAGCTGGAGGTGCCTCAGGAACCATTGCAAAAGCCATGTCTGCTTATGACAAATCCTTTAGTGATGCTATTTATGGCACTGAAAAGGAGAATAGATATGTGACTGAAGACCGATTGAAAAAAATGTTGTCTCATGAAGTTAAACTGATTGAAGACCGTCTTTCTAGAGAGGAATATCCAAATAAAATGTTTTTTAGTTATGCGAATACTGTTGCAACGATAGATTTCGCTAAACGTTTTAAAGGACATGGATGGGTAGGAATACGCTATCAAATTGATTCCGACCAAAAAGAATACAACGAAATTACACTCCACATTCGATTTAAAGAAACGGATGCACGACTCCAACAAGAAACGCTAGGGAAACTAGGAACCAACCTAATTTATGGTGCGTTTTATAAATACAATCAACCAAAAAAATTATTACGCTATCTATACGATCACATTGACAAAGACCAGTTAGAAATTGATACTATTAATTTTTCTGGGCCTTCTTTTCAAGACGTTGACAACCGTTTGATGAGCTTACAGCTCTTAAAAAATGGAATGACAGATGCCGTTATGTTTGCTCCTGATGGGAACAATGTGTTACCTGCCCGTGTGTTGTACAAAAAAAATATATTAGCTTTCAGAGGAAGTTTTAGACCTGTCACAAAAGTAAATATGGATATGTATGAAAAATCATATCAACTCTTTTTAAACGAGAACAAAGTTGAAAAGGAAAAAACACAGGTTATATTTGAGATTACCTTATCCAACCTCAGAGCTTCTGGTGGTGAAATTGATGAACAAGACTTTATGGATCGAGCGCGTTTGTTGTGTTCACTCGGACAAACGGTACTTATCTCCAACTTCCAAGAATATTATAAGCTTGTCGAGTATTTTAATCTCTACACCAAAAACCGTATGGGTCTGTCAATGGGAATCAATAACCTGATTGATATTTTTGATGAGAAATATTACCGCCATTTGAGTGGTGGAATTTTGGAAGCCTTTGGAAAACTGTTTAACAAAGATCTCAAAATCTATTTGTATCCTATGTTAACGGAACAGAAAACCATGACAACGAGTGAAGATTTGAAGGTACATCCGCGAATGAAGGAACTCTACAAATATTTTAAATACAATGGAAAACTCGTTGACATTAAAAATTATGATCCTGAAATTCTAAACATTTTCTCGAGAAAAGTCTTAAAAATGATTTCCAATGCAGAACACGGTTGGGAAGAAATGCTTCCTGAAGGGGTTTCTGATATTATCAAAAAACAAAAGTTATTTGGGTACGAAGGGTAATTCTGTTCGGTTAATTTATTGAAAAGTGATCTGAATGGGTTTTTTTCGTCAAGCTAGCTTGACAAACTTTCTACCTAAGACCTTTTTTATTTTAAAATCTGATCGGTGTGTTCTTTCGTTTTGACTTTGAGGATGATGTCTTCAATCACACCCGCTTCGTCAATAACAAAAGTGGTGCGGTGAATGCCGTCATATTCTTTGCCCATAAATTTCTTAGGTCCCCAAACGTCAAAAGCATTGATGACTGTTTTGTCTTCATCCGCTAACAAAGGATAGGGAAATCCATATTTTTCTTTGAAGTTAGACTGTCGTTTGGCAGAGTCTGCACTGACCCCCAAAACATCATAACCTTGTGCTGTAAAACGGCTGTAATTATCACTTAAATTACAGGCTTCTACGGTACACCCAGGTGTGCTGGCTTTTGGATAGAAAAACAGTACGAGTTTTTTCCCTTTGTAGTCTGCTAAAGAAACGGCGTTTCCAGCTTCGTCTAACGATTGAAAATTTGGAGCGGCATCGCCTATTTGTAATGTAGTCATAATTAGTATCTTTGGTTGTCACAACAAAGATAAACGAATGACTAAAACTGAGAAGGTAAATTTTGTTATAAAAACCTTAAAAGATTTTTATCCTGAAATCCCGATTCCCTTAGATCATAAAGATCCCTATACGCTTTTGATAGCCGTATTGTTATCGGCACAATGTACGGATGTGCGTGTGAATAAGATTACGCCCCTTCTTTTTGCCAAAGCAGACAACCCTTATGACATGGTAAAAATGACGGTGGAAGAAATCAAAGCAATCATTCGGCCATGTGGATTGTCCCCCATGAAAAGTAAAGGGATTTATGGGTTGTCAAAAATTATCATAGAATCGCATAACGGACAGGTACCACCGAGTTTTAGTGCTTTGGAGGCCTTGCCTGCTGTGGGGCATAAAACAGCGAGTGTGGTGATGGCACAGGCATTTGGTGTGCCTGCATTTCCTGTGGACACACACATTCATCGCCTCATGTACCGTTGGAACCTGACGAATGGTAAAAATGTAGTCCAGACAGAAAAAGATGCCAAACGCTTGTTTCCAGAAGCCTTATGGAACGATTTGCACTTGCAAATTATTTGGTATGGCCGTGAGTACTCCCCTGCCCGTGGTTGGGATTTAGACGCGGATGTCATTACTAAAACCATTGGTCGGAAGTCTGTTATTGACCAGTATTATAAATAACTCCAAAAGCCTTCGTACGTGGAACGAATCTTAAAGTTTCAACTATTTAAAACACACTTTCAGGAGGGTGAAACACCCGCTATTTCATTCATTTTACTCAATCATTAATTTTTTTGTATTAAATCACAAGTATCAGAAAATCAATCTCTTACGGTGAAATTATAGGACTATTTGTTTGCAGGTTTAAATAATTTATTTTAAGTTTGAGTGATAAAAGACCCCAAGTCTAAATCTTTGTAAGCAGCTTGACCGAAGTTTAAGCTATTATTTTATTGAATTATTGAACACTTGGGAAACCAGAGTGACACAATACACGCCTATTTGGGATGTATTGAACCACTCCAATCAAGATATAATGGAAATATAAACCACTAGTGGTTTATATACACTAGTTAGCCACAAGCTGAAAAAAAACCCGAACTGCAAATGATTGAATGGATAAATAACAAATTCGGAACTAATTTCACAGAAAATGACTTAAAGAATATTAAGGACTTTTCGCTATTATGGAACATTTTCGAAAACTTGGTTTGCGAGAGAAATTGTACTATAAATCGAATAGAAGAAAATTTAAATCCAATTGAATTCCAAATTGAGAATTTTGAAGACCATTTAAATTATTTTAAAGAACGTTACGTAGCAGACAATAATACAAATGAACGTTTCGAAAATTTACGTATTGTTCCTAACGCAAGAAAGGAATTTGTTAAACAGGTGCTTTTAGGAAATGACAACAATACATCTAATAAAACTTTAGCTCTTGCTATAATCGTTTATAGATATAGAAATAACCTATTTCACGGAGAAAAGGATTTTATGCTACTAAACGAACAAGAAGAAAATTTTAGTGTTGCTAATCAAGTTTTAACTTCAATACTTACACATTTTTAATATTTGAACAAACTACAAGAAATATTTAGCAACAGAGAAATTTCATTACTAATTTGGCTTGGAATTTTCATACTATTTGTTCTTACACAAAAATCAATGAGAAATTTATTGAAAGATGTTGTGAAATTACTTTTTGGCAAATACTTTCTTGCAATCTATTTAACTTTAGGCATTTATTTATTTGGAACATTTAGTCTATTAAAAGCAATTGGACTTTGGACATCAGCTGACATTAAAGATTCAATATTTTGGCTTTTTTCAGTTGCATTCGTTTTGGTTTTTAGCCTAAATAAAGCCAAAGACAGTAAATAATTTAAAAAAAATCTAATTGACACTATAAAAGTGATTGCGATATTAGAATTTGTAATTAATTTTTACAATTTCAGTTTAGTAACAGAACTAATATTGCTTCCTATATTAATCTTCATTGTAATGCTACAAGCATTTGCAGGTTTGGGTTCAAAGAATGCTCAAGTAGCAAAATTACTAACGAATTTAATGGCAATATTTGGTTTTGGACTTTTGATTTATTCTATCTATCAAATGGCAAATGGATATTCTGATTTCTTTAAATTAGGAACACTACACTCTTTTATATTACCAATAACACTTACAATACTTTTCTTGCCTTATTTATACTGTTTATCACTTTACAGCATTTACGAATCATACTTTATTAGACTCGATTTTATGACTGTAAAAAAAGGAAAAGTGAAGAAAGTAAAAAAACATATCAGAAGAAGAGCTCACATAAACATTAATCGACTGAATAGAATAATGGAACGTTTTGATAAAAAAGTGTTTAATGATGATACGAACTTGAAAAAGTATGTAAAGAAAATAAGCAAACGGAAAAAAGCCAGTGGCTAACAATGTGTATAAAACATAGCTAATTAATGCTTTACGAAAGGTTTATGCGTATTTGCGAAGTCCGCCAAATTTTTAAATTTGGCTTTTAGAAAAATTAAAGATAAAAACAAAATATAAAAATTCGGCTCAGTGTTTATCCGAAAAGTAGTATCTTTTTACACGCTACGTTTCATACACCAACCGTTATACATAAGTTTAAAAATGAGCATTTTGATGAAAGTATCCATATTAATAATTATAAGTATGATTTTTTTTGGTTGCAATAAAGAACAAAAAATCAATATTTTTGAAGAGGCTCGGAAAGGGAATCATCTTGATATGGCACAGGAATTATCTGTTTCTGATTTTTTTCAAATTTGGGTGCGTAGGGGTATACCTTGGAAAGCTAATGTTGAAATTTCTGAAGTATATAATGAAAAAAATAATATTTACTTTGTTGAAGTTTTAGGTCTTAAAAATCAACGTTATTTAGGAAATAGAAAATTTGAAAAAGGAGTAGAAAAATTGTTTAAAGTAAATAAATCTGAATTAAATAAGAGCTTTGGTTTTTATAATGATTTAGATCCAACAGGAATTATAGGGGTCGATTTGATAGAAGAATTTGCTACAAAAGTGGGATTGGAAAATGAATACAGTCAAAATCACTTAAATGATGTCATATTTAAATACGAATTGAAAGAACAGGGGATTTTGATGACATGTAAAAATAACGGAAATGAATACAATTCTTTTTATAATGCCACGGAGAAAAAATTTGAATAACCTATATATAACATGGTGTATAAGTAATTGCGGTTAAAGTGATAAAACAAAAGTATAAACATAAAACAAAGGTCAGTGCAGAACCGAAAGGTTTATGATTAGAAATCCGCTACTACTCATACACTAGACCGTTGTGTATAATAAAAAAAAAACCCAACTGCTGTTGGGATTTATAAGATTTCATTCTAATTAATCAGAGATTCAAATTTGAGTCCCTTATAAACAGAAACTTTTAGCGCTTTTGAATAATTCAGAAGGAAATTTATGGTTTCAGTTTTAGGATTAAAGGTATTAGAATTAAGGGGTTTTTCAGTGTAAATTTTTGCCATTAGCCTGTCATTGTTAGTTAGTTATTATTACAACGACAGAAAATTTAATTTATTTTATCAAGCATTTAATTTGTCAAAACAATATTGTGTTTTTCAATTAGTTTACGAAGATTGATCAAGGCATAACGCATCCGTCCCAAAGCCGTATTGATACTCACCCCCGTATTTTCAGAAATTTCCTTGAAACTCATATCGTTGTACATACGCATCACAAGAACTGATTTTTGTTCTTCTGGCAACTCTTCTACCAACGCTCTGATATCCTGAACAATTTGAGATTTCACCAATTCACCTTCAGCATTTAAAGCACCGTCACTGAGCACCGAGAATATATCAAAATCTCCGCTGTTATTAAATTTAGGCATGCGGTTATTTTTTCTAAAATGATCGATTACTAAATTGTGAGCAATGCGCATCACCCAAGGTAAGAATTTACCTTCTTCATTGTAATTGCCGCGTTTCAGCGTTCGAATGACTTTAATAAAGGTATCCTGAAAAACATCTTCAGTCACATCTCGGTCATAAACTTTGGAGTATATAAAACTATACAACCGTTGTTGGTGGCGTTTGATGAGCATAGATAAAGAGGGTTCATCTCCTTGAATATATTGACTTACGAGAATGGCATCGCTAATAGATTTAGAATTCATAATATTACTTTTAATCGCACACAATTTGGGTGTACTGGGTTTGAAAAATATAAAAAGTAATATTATTCTATAAGCGTGTTTTTAGTAGTTATTACATCAAAATAACAACAAACTATTTAATTTAACAAATTTATTTTCGTTTTTAACACCAAGAAGAGCTAAGTTGGCTTTAATGTTTTTTATAATAATGGTATCTTTGCAAACAAAATTTTAAAGCACTAAATGCCACTAGACCTTTCAAAATTAAGTCCAAAAGAGCACATTCTAATTAAGGGTGCAAAATTGCACAATCTAAAGAATATAGATATTGCAATTCCTCGCCACAAATTGGTTGTCATTACTGGACTTTCTGGATCGGGAAAATCAAGTTTGGCATTTGATACTTTGTATGCTGAAGGGCAACGACGGTATGTGGAAAGTTTATCGAGTTATGCTCGGCAGTTTTTGGGGCGTCTCAACAAACCAAACGTCGATTATATTAAAGGCATTGCACCAGCCATTGCCATTGAGCAAAAGGTGAATTCTACCAATCCTCGCTCCACAGTAGGAACTACCACCGAAATTTATGATTATTTAAAATTAGTCTTTGCGCGTATTGGCAAAACCTATTCCCCTACTTCCAATAATGTAGTAAGAAAAGACACCACTACCGATGTAGTCAATTATATTAAAACGCTTGAGACAGGCGATAAATTACTGCTCCTTGCCCCCATTCATTTGGAAGAAGGCAGGACATTAGAAAACAAACTACAAGCACTTCAACACCAAGGATTTGCACGAGTTAAGATTGGGGATACTGTAGAGCGTATTGAACAAATTGAAGATTTTAAAAAACTACCAAAAACAATCAGTCTGGTAGTCGATCGAATTATTGTAAAAGACGAAGAGGACTTTTATAACCGATTAGCCGATGCGATTGAAATGGCGTTTTTTGAGGGAAAAGGACGTTGTCAAATTGAGAAAATGGAAACTTCTGAATCGCGAGAATTTAGCAATTCATTTGAACTCGATGGTCAAAAATTTTTAGAACCCAACACGCATTTGTTCAGTTTTAACAACCCTTATGGCGCCTGTCCAACATGTGAAGGGTATGGCGATGTTATTGGCATCGATAAGAGCCTTGTGGTTCCAAACACCTCGCTTTCAATTTATGAAAATGCAGTATTTCCATGGCGTGGGGAAAGTATGAAATATTACAGAGATCAACTGGTGAATAACAGTCATAAATTTGACTTCCCAATTCATAAACCTTACTTTGAACTAGAAGCCAAACACCAAAAATTATTATGGAAAGGAAATTCTCATTTTAAAGGACTCAATGCCTTTTTTGAAGAATTGGAATCCAAAGCCTATAAAGTTCAAAACCGTGTGATGCTTTCGCGCTATCGCGGAAAAACAAAATGTGGAAGTTGTCAAGGAAAACGCTTGCGTCCCGAAGCTAATTTTGTAAAAGTTGGAGGTGCCTCCATTACCGATTTGGTTGAATTATCACTCAAAGATTTAAGGGAATTTTTCAAAACCTTAAAGCTAGATACTAAAGAACAAGAAATCGCCAAACGACTACTCAAAGAAATTAACAACCGCTTGGAATTTTTGTCCAATGTTGGACTGGATTATTTGACCTTAAACAGAAAGTCAAATACCTTGTCTGGTGGTGAAAGTCAGCGTATCAATCTGGCAACTTCTCTAGGAAGTAGCCTTGTGGGGTCTATGTATATTTTGGATGAACCAAGTATTGGACTCCATTCTAAAGATACCGAACGCCTTATTAATGTATTGAACGCTTTGCGAGATTTAGGCAATATAGTGATCGTCGTAGAACACGACGAAGCCATTATGGCGGCCGCCGATTATGTCATCGATATTGGACCCGAAGCAGGTTCCTTTGGTGGCGAAGTGATGGCAAGTGGGACTTTCAAATCGCTTTTAAAAAGTAATACTTTAACGGCGCAGTACCTCAATGGATCTCTAGAAATCGAAGTTCCTAAAAAACGGAGGACGTCAAAATACAGTGTGACTATTAAAGGGGCACGAGAACATAATTTAAAAAATATTGATGTCACCTTTCCATTAAACATGCTCACGGTTGTGACAGGTGTTTCTGGAAGTGGTAAAAGTACTCTTGTCAAACGAATTGTATATCCAGCGTTGCTTAAATCTATAGGAGGCTATGGCGAAAAGGCGGGCGAATTTACAAGCATGGAGGGTAATTATAGTACCGTTAAGTTTATCGAATTTGTGGATCAAAACCCAATTGGACGTTCTTCACGTTCCAACCCTGTGACCTACATCAAAGCCTATGACGATATTAGAGCTTTATTCGCAAAACAAAAGCTAAGCATTTTAAGAAATTACCAACCAAAACATTTTTCATTTAATGTTGATGGAGGGCGTTGTGATACTTGTAAAGGCGAAGGAACTGTCACTATTGAAATGCAATTTATGGCAGACGTACAATTGCTTTGTGATGACTGTGATGGAAAACGCTTTAAAAAACAAGTGTTGGAAATTAAGTTTCACAACAAAACAATTGATGCTATTTTAAACATGACCATCGATGATGCAATTGCATTTTTTGACACTCACAACGTGACTAAAATCAAAACAAAACTACAGCCTCTTCAGGATGTTGGACTGGGTTATGTGACGCTTGGACAAAGTTCTTCGACACTTTCGGGTGGTGAAGCGCAACGTATTAAGTTGGCTTCCTTTTTAGGAAAAGGGTCCAAAGCAGAAACAGGTTTGTTTATTTTTGATGAGCCAACAACCGGACTTCATTTTCATGATATTAAAAAACTACTCAAATCCTTTAATGCCTTGATAGATAAAGGGCATTCTGTTTTGGTCGTTGAGCATAATTTAGACCTTATTAAATGTGCCGATCATGTAATTGATTTGGGGCCTGAAGGTGGAGCTAACGGAGGCTATTTATTAGCTGAAGGCACTCCTGAATTTATTGCTAAATCAAAAAAATCTTCTACAGCGGAATTCCTTAAAACGAAATTAAGTTAATTTCATTTTAAAATTTATATAACTGACCATCAGTCAACTAAACTACAGCTACAATTCTTGGCATGCTGTTTGGTAATACAGAATTAAGTTTAACTTTTTTAAAACGCTGTATTATGAGAAAATTATTTTTAACACTCGTCATTTTAACCCTATTTGGAACTGTATCTGCATCTGTAGATTCTAACCATTCGAGAACTAGTAATTCTTTTGTATTTAATGAACAAGGGATTGAATTTGCTGTTTTTAACGATGGGCAATTTGATTTTAATGTGCTCAGGCAGCGACAAAATTTTATTCAATTATCAAATCACAACGGGATAAATATCAGTTTCAATTCTGGCTATAATTATAGTGCGTATGTTCAGTATGATAATTATGGTGCGGTCATTCAAATTGAAAATACCCCTGTTTTTTATGATTATTATGGACGTATCAGCCAAGCAGGAAGTGTTCATGTAAGATATGACTACAGAGGTCGTGTGGCTTGGATTGGTAACATGCAAATTAACTATGATCGCTATAACAACTCACGCTGTAATGGCTATGTGAATCGCCAACATCGATACTATACACCTAGTGCCTGGTATTCATATTATAGTGTTCCAAATGTTCAGTATTGTGTGCTTTTTAAGACGCCATACAGAAGAAATTACACACCAATTAGATACCATTACGAAAGACCGTACAGAAACAACAGACGCCCTATTGTATACAGAAATCGACAGGCTCAAAACAGAGTGGCAAACACGCGATCGAATCACAGTGATCGCTATAAAACAAGGCGAGCTACTAGAAGGTCGACACACAACACAACGCGTTCTGAGAACCGTCAAACAACTAGAGCTACAACAAATCGATCTAATAATAGAGTTACTAATTCTAACCAGAGTGTACAAAGGAATACTTCTAATCAAATAAAACGCAACAAACCGGTTACGAGAAATTCAAGAGCACTTGCACAAACAACTTCTAGAGTTAGTGCAAAGAAAACATCCGTAAGAAGACGAAAATAATAATTTAGTTAGTTGAAAACTCCGTAGTTGAATATCCCACATCACTACGGAGTTTTTTTAATTTAAAAGTTTTTGAGCTAATTGTTGAGTCAATGATTTACGACTGTAGGCTTCTAATCCTATTGAATCTACATTTAATTTCTGGAGTTTATAAGCTTCAAAATGCTGCAACAAAAGTGTGCGAAGTGCCGCTCCTTCATCATATCTAAAATAAGTTCCAGCCTGTGTTTGGTTTAATATTTTTTCTATATCAGAAGCCTGAGGACCAATGGCTATTATGGGACGTTTAGACGCCATATACTCAAATAATTTGCCTGGAATAATGTATTCTGTTTCTTTAGAATCTTCTTCGATAAGCAATAGTAATTGCGTCTTTTTCTGAGACTCTAAAACATCGCTGTGGGGAATATAACCCGTATTACAAACGTAGCTTTCCAAACCAAAACTACAAATTGCACCCATAACTTCTTTGCTTACAGACCCAATTAAATTCAATTGAAAGGCTGCAGCAAAATCTTCAGACTCTTTTATCAAGTCCGATAAAACGGTCCATAAAATTGAGGGATTACGGCCTTCAAGTAAAGATCCAATATGAGATAATGTAAACTTAGAATCTAAGATAATTTTGTCGTTGATTTCAAAATCAAACCCGTTTGTAAGGACTGAAATTGGTGTGTTTGTTAATTCTAAAAATAGTGTTTTCGTTTTATGGCTCGTCACCAATAGTTCATCAGCCGTTTGAAGCACAGAAGCTTCTAATTTTTTATGTTTTTTTTGGGCAAAAGAACTAAGTTTTAATTTTTTATGATAGCCTATTTGCGTCCAAGGATCTCTAAAATCAGCTACCCATTTTAGCGCATGTTTTTGTTTTAATTGCAATCCAATCAGATGTAAACTATGAGGTGGACCGGTAGTAATAATCGTATCAATTTGATGCGTTGTAATATAGTCTGACAAAAAAGAAACCGAGGGACGCACCCATGAGGTACGCGCATCAGGAATAAAAAAATTACCTCTAATAAAAAGGAGTAATTTTTCTAAAATTGATTGTTTTTTATGATCTGAAATAAGCCCTTTAGAAAGGTTTGATGTTTTGGATTTAGAAAACAATTGTGCCCACTTATAGGGTTCACGAATAGGCGTTTTTAAAACTGTTAAATCAGAACTTACATCAGATACTAACGAACTATCAATAATAGGATAGTTGGGATTATCTGGACAATAGACAATAGGTTCAATTTTGAAATCAGGCAAGTATTTCACGAACTTCAACCAACGTTGAACACCCGGTCCTCCAGCAGGTGGCCAATAATACGTTATGATGAGAACCTTTTTCACGATGATTTTCTATAAATTAGAATTCCTTGACCTAGAATTAGCAATACCAATAAAACAGTACTCCCCAAGGCAATATTTGAACCTGTTGTCACTACCGAAGGGTTAAATGAAAATACCACGGTATGTGTGCCCTTAGGGATTTCTAAACCACGAAGGACATAGTTCACATTGTGATGATTCACTGCCATGCCATCGATAGTTGCGTTCCAACCCTTTTTATAATATGTCTCAGAAAATACTGCAAAGCCATCTTCGGAGTTTTTGGTTTCATAAACCAAATGATTGAGTTTATAATCGACTAATTGGATCGAAGCGGTAGAATCAATTGCAAAACGTTTGGTCTTCAATTCTGAAGCATTGGCTATTGCAGTTGTTTTGGTGTCTGTTTTATCTAAAGCTAAAATTTCTTCATCTGCGGACTCAAAGGTCTCAATTGCATCCACAAACCAAGCATTACCATTTGCTTCTTCATTTTCAAAATATAAAACTTCCCCTTCTTTATTTTGATAAATGATGTACTTAGTATTGAGCATATTCAGAACCTCAAAATTATTTTTATCAATATGAAATTCTTGTAAGGCTTTAAAACGTTTCAACTTTGCAGCATGATACCCTCCTATTGAGTTATGAAAATAAGACGCTTTAGTAGAGTTATCAGACATATCAAAGACTCTAAAATTTGACGGATCTTTTAATATTTCATTATCAATTTCACTAGCCTGAAACGGACGACTTACTTTGAGAGCTGAAACAAAATCGTCATTATTAACATAGCGACGGTCCACTCCTACCAAATCAAAAACAAGGAAAACACCCAAAATAAGAATCGTGGTGTTTTGAGCTATTTTTTGTTTGAGATAGGCAAAAATAATAGTTCCTACTGCTAAAACTAACAATAAGGTTCGCACAGTATCTTCTGTGAAAATAGTACTACGATCCATTCGCAAGGCGTCTACAAAGGAAGCTCCATAATAGTCTTTAAATTGACCATCACTCATTCCAACAAAATCAAATAAACTGTTCTTAAAAACCAAAAACAATAGTGTTAATCCAGCGACTATACCCAATGATTTTTTTAAGGCATTTAATTTCGTTTCATAACTAAGATTTTTATGAAACAATTGAGCCAATCCTAAGGTCGCTAACAGTGGGGCACACAGTTCTAAAATGACTTGAATAGAACTCACAGCTCTAAATTTATTGTAGAGCGGAACATAGTCAATAAAAAAGTCGGTGAGAAGTCCTAGATTTTTTCCGTATGATAAAAGTAAAGATATGGATACACCTGCAATTAGCCACCACTTGAAACGGCCATGGTATAGAAACAAAGCCAACACAAAGAGAAAAATAACAACAGCTCCTATGTAAGCGGGGGCTTCTACAATAGGTTGATCGCCCCAATACATGGGTGCTTGTTTTGATTCCTGAAGAGCTTGCAAAGGCGTAGCTCCCAAAGCACGGTAAGCTTTATAAGTCTCAGAATCTTTTCCTAAATCCTCTCTATTACCACCCCCCATAAATCGAGGGATGAACAAATTAAATGTTTCTAATATCCCATAACTAAATTGTGTGATATAAGCTCTTTCTAAACCTGTAGTTTGTTCTTTGACACTCCCATCCGAATTAATGGTCAACTCACTTTTACCCCGTGTACTTTCTTTGGCATATTCACTGGTAGCCATCAAATTAGTAGCATTCATACCAAAGGCTAAAACAGCCGCGACTAAAAGAGTAGCTGAGGCTTTGAAAAAAGCCGGAAGTTCGTTTGTTTTGATAGCTTGAACTAAATATGTAATTCCTAAAATTATGATTAAAAACCCTAAATAATAGGTCATTTGAGGGTGGTTGGTCACAAGCTCTAATCCAGATGCAACCGCAGTTAGTATAAACCCTAAATAATAGCGCTTCTGAAAAGTTAAAATAATCCCCGATAACACCAAAGGCATATAGGCAATGGCGTGGGCTTTGGAATTATGTCCTACTCCTAAAATAATAATCAAATAGGTAGAAAACCCAAATGCGAGGGCTCCCAAAACAGCAACCTTATAGTCAATTTTTAAAACTAATAATAAAATATAAAATCCTAATAAATATAAGAAAAGATAATCTGCTGGACGCGGTAAAAAACGAAGTGCTAAATCCAGTTTTTTAATGTAATTATGTGGGTATTTAGCACCAAGTTGATACGTAGGCATACCTCCAAAAGCACTGTTAGTCCAATAGGATTCGGAATCGTGAGCTTTTCGAAAATCGATTTGCTGTTTGGCCATTCCTGTATATTGAACAATATCGCTTTGGTAGATTTTTTCTCCCTTAAGGACAGGGTTAAAATATAAAACAGCCACTAGAACAAACCCTAAAATCACTAAAAAATGGGTGCCAAATTGTTTTAAGCTCGGGTTCATACTCTCTGTTATTTATTCAACTTCTTCATAATCGACATATTCTCCAACATTGTTATTTGAAGATTTAGAATTTGGCATTTTATCAATACTAATCTCCCCTTCTTTTTGGGTTGGGGGTTTTGGAGCCGATTGATTTCTAAAATGGGCTTCAGCTTTTTTGGCAATCGATTTCATTATAAATGGCGCAAATAGGCGCATCAAATACTTGAAAATGGAATAAACCAAAACAAAAATAAGAAGTGTTTTTAGCAATCCAATAAAAGACGCAGTTTGTAACATCGGTAGATTATTTTTTCAAAAATACAATTCTTATTTTTATTTCATGTGTCTATATCTATTGTTTTTTTAAGGACACATGCTGCCTGCCTGCCGCAGACAGGTTCACTATTAATCATTCCTTAGTTTATAATAATTTTAGCCTACTCGTTTCTTAAATTATTATATAAAATGATTGCATACACAAGAAAAAAGAGAGCAATCAATTAAAAATTATAAAAAAAATATGTAGGTTTGATAAAAGTCTTTTTAAATGAAAATTCTATCAAACCTTATTACGTTTACAGCGATTCTTTTTGTGTCTAGCACGGTGCAAGCACAATATACCGATGTTATTAACTCTAACCGACCAGGTGCCTCTCAAAGCGCTTTTTCTGTGGGTACCAAAGTGTTACAATTTGAAGTCGGACCGTATATGATTAAGGAAAAACGAGCGTTATACCCAGAGTATGAGGTCGATGGATACGGAGTTGATTTTGCAGCTCATTATGGTTTTTGGAAAGAAGCTCTAGAATTCAACATTCAAGGAACGTTTCAAAAAGACACACAAACATATTCATCGATTGTGGATGTAGAAAATGGTCGTGCAAACTTTAAAAACCTCAACATTGGTGCAAAATATTTGGTGTATGATCCCCACAAAAACAAAGAGGATAAACCAAATTTATATAGTTATCACGCCAACAGAGGTTTCAAATGGAGTAGTTTGATTCCTGCCGTTTCAGTCGCAGCAGGAGTAAATTATGATACCAAAGACAACCCCTACACGGCACCAACTTTAGAAGGTCTCAGTTATCGAGGTGTGGTTATTACACAGAATAATTTTTACGGGGGATGGGTCTTTATCACCAACTTTATGATGGATCGTATTGGAAGTGACCAAACAGATTTTCAATATATTATTACCCTTACACATTCATTCAATCCAAAATGGGTGGTATTTGGAGAAACTCAAGGAATAAAAAGTGAATTTTATGCAGATAATTTATTACGATTTGGTGGCGGCTATTTACTAAATAAAAACTTACAACTAGATACGGCTCTTACATTTAACACCAAAAATACGCCTTCGGTATTAAGTTTAAATTTTGGAGCATCTTACCGATTGGATCGTCATAAAGATAAAAACAGACTGGATAACGGGACATCTGCAAAAGAACAAGGCGAACGAAAATCACGCTCCCAAAATGCAGACAAAAGAAAAAAGAAGAAAAAGAACACTAATTTTGATGAGGACTAAGACGGTATGATATTCATTAAAAAAGCGATTTCTAAAAAGGAAATAAAACAATTTGTTAGGTTCCCTTTTTCACTCTACAAAGACTCTAAGTATTGGGTTCCGCCTATTATTAGCGAAGAGATTAAAGTCTTTAATAAAAATACCAACCCAGTACTCCAAAATGCGGAAGTTCAGTTGTTTCTTGCCTATAAAGATGGAAAAATAGTAGGGCGCGTTGCCGCGATTATTAATTGGCTGGAAGTCGGAAATAAAAGCAGTAATAAAATTCGTTTTGGATGGATGGATATGATTGATGACATTGAAGTCACAACAGCCTTATTAGAGCAAGTAAAATCTATAGGTAAAGCACATGACTTAAGTTATATGGAAGGGCCGATTGGGTTTTCTAACTTAGATAAAGTGGGAGTGCTGACCTACGGCTATGACCAAATCGGCACCATGGTTACTTGGTATAACCACCCCTATTATGTAGAGCACTTAAATCAATTGAACTTTAAAGTTGAAAAAGAATATTTAGAACACAAACATCAGTTTAGTGATATTCTAATTGAAGATTCTAACCGACTAGAAGAAGTCATTAAAGAACGTTATAATCTAAGAGCTTTAGATTTTACCCGCACAAATGACCTAATGCCGTACGCAGATAAAATGTTTGATTTATTTAACGAAAGTTATGCATCCTTATCGTCATTTGTTGCCATTACAGACATTCAAAAAGCATTTTTAAAGAAGAAGTTTTTAAACTTTATAAATCCTGAATACATTAAATTTGTAGTGAATGAAGCCGATGATTTAGTGGCTTTTGGAGTGGTAATGCCTTCTTTTGCAGAAGCATTACAAAAAATAAAAGGCAAGTTATTTCCTTTTGGAATTTTTCACATCCTTAAGGCTAAAGAGTCTAAGAAATTAAATTTCTATTTAATTGGCGTCCATCCTGAATACCAAAAGAAAGGGGTGCATTCCATTATTTTTAGCGCATTTCATAGAACCTTTCAAGAAAAAGGTATTTTAGAATGTCGTAGAACTCCCGAATTGGCAAATAACTTAGCGGTACAAAAATTATGGCGCAATTTTAAGCCTGTTTTGATTAAAAAACGCTGTACCTTTAGAAAAGAGTTGTAAACTACTACTCGCCCATTGCAGCTGCAACAGAAGCCGAAAGACGCTTGTAAACTCCTTTTTCTAAGCGTTCTCTAATCACAGAAAAAGCTTTTAAGGTTTCATCTACATCTTCTAAGGTATGCATAGAGGTTGGAATCAACCTCAACAATATTAAGCCTTTAGGAATGACCGGGTATACCACTATTGAACAGAATATTCCGTAATTCTCACGCAGGTCTTTTACCAAGGCCATCGCTTCTGGAATACTTCCTTTTAGATACACAGGGGTTACACAACTTTGAGTCGTTCCTAAATCGAACCCTCTCTCACGTAAACCTGATTGCAAAGCAGTTACAATCTTCCAAAGATTTTCTTTAAGTTCAGGCATGGTTCGAATCATATCCAAACGTTTTAGAGCCCCTTTTACCAATTGCATTTGCAAAGATTTTGCAAACATTTGTGAACGTAAGTTATATTTTAGATAATCTATAATTTCTTTATCAGCAGCTATAAAAGCACCTGTACTTGCCATAGACTTAGCAAAGGTTGCAAAATATACATCAATGTCATCTTGAACGCCTTGTTCTTCCCCTGCACCAGCACCTGTTTTTCCAAGCGTTCCAAATCCGTGTGCGTCATCAACTAAAAATCTGAAATTGAATTTATCTTTCAATGCTACAATTTCTTTCAGCTTTCCTTGTTCGCCTCGCATTCCAAAAACACCTTCAGAGATTACTAAAATTCCCCCTCCAGTTTGCTCCGCCATTTTGGTCGCACGCTCCAAGTTTTTTTCTAAGCTTTCAATATCGTTGTGTTTGTAGGTAAAACGTTTTCCCATATGTAAACGAACGCCATCTATGATACAAGCATGCGAATCAACATCGTAAACGATAATATCATCCTTACCAACCAACGCATCAATTGTAGACATGATTCCTTGGTAACCAAAATTTAATAGGTACGTAGCTTCTTTATTTACAAATTCTGCTAATTCATTTTGCAATTGCTCATGAAGCGAAGTATGGCCAGACATCATACGAGCACCCATTGGGTAGGCAGAACCAAAATCGTTGGCTGCTTCGGCATCTACTTTTCTAACTTCGGGATGATTTGCAAGTCCTAGATAGTCATTAATACTCCATGTGATGACATCTTTGCCTTGAAATTTCATGCGGTTGGAAATCTGACCTTCCAATTTTGGAAACACAAAATAGCCTTCAGCTTGGCTTGCCCATTTACCTAAAGGACCTTTGTCTTTATATATTTTTTCGAATAAATCTCTCATCATGATTCCTAGTTAGTTTGCGGGACAAAATTATACAATAATATTCTCAATACATAATAATTTAAGCAATTAAACAGATATGAATTCTATGAAGAGGATTTGATGTAGAAAAGTGTAAGTGATTTACTTAATAAACTCAATTCCTTGAGCAGCTACTTCGTTTTTTGTATCAAAGAAGCCTTGGTCTTCCATCCATTGATCATTAAATACCTTACTCATGTATCTTGATCCATGATCAGGAAAGATTAAGACAACCACATCAGTTGGTTTAAAAGTACCTTTTTGATTGAGCTGTTTTACGGCCTGAACAACGGCTCCAGATGTATAACCTGCAAACAAGCCCTCTGTCTGTGCCAACTCTCGTGCAGTATGCGCACTTTCGTCGTCTGTCACTTTAATGAATTCATCAATTGAATCAAAATCAGTGGCTGTGGGAATCAAGTTTTTTCCAAGCCCTTCTATTCGGTATGGATATATTTCATTGGAATCGAACTCTTTGGTTTCGTGGTATTTTTTCAATACCGACCCATAAGCATCCACCCCAATAATTTTAATATCTGGATTTTGTTCTTTTAAATATTTTGCAGTCCCTGAGACTGTACCACCAGTCCCACTACATGCAACTAAATGCGTGATTTTACCTTGTGTCTGTTGCCAAATTTCTGGCCCTGTTGACTGGTAATGTGCCTCTGTATTTAGGCTATTAAAGTACTGGTTTATATATACAGAGCCCTTGGTTTCTTTGTGTAAACGTTTTGCTACTTCGTAATAAGATCGAGGATCGTCTGCACTCACATGTGCTGGGCATACATATACTTTTGCGCCCATACTCTTTAGCATATCAATTTTATCTAAAGATGATTTTGAACTGACAGCTAACACACATTTGTATCCTTTGATAATACTGACCATTGCAATACTAAAACCGGTGTTACCAGAAGTTGTTTCAATAATCGTATCTCCAGGTTTGAGAATGCCTTTTTTTTCAGCATCTTCAATAATGTGAAGCGCAATACGGTCTTTAGAAGAATGTCCAGGGTTGAAACATTCTAATTTGGCAATAAAGGTTCCTGATGAACTACCTAAAATAGTATTTAACTTCACTAGAGGCGTGTTTCCAACGAGCTCTAATACATTATCAAATATTAATTTATCTTTATTTACCAAGTTTGTGATTTTAAGTAAGCAACAAAATTACAATAATTTTTTCAAACCTATTTTAAAATAGATTCTAGATCTAATAAAAATGCATACTCTGCAGCAACTTCTTTCAAGGCTTCAAAACGTCCAGAAGCACCTCCATGACCTGCCTCCAAGTTAGTTTGAAGATAGAGTTGAGATGCATTTTTGCTCTGTGCTCTTAAGCGCGCAACCCATTTTGCAGGCTCCCAATACTGAACCTGAGAATCGTGAAGACCTGTAGTCACTAACATATTTGGATACAACTTATTTGTAACATTATCATAAGGGGAATACGATTTCATATACTCATAATAATCTTTTTCATTGGGGTTCCCCCACTCGTCATATTCTCCAGTAGTTAGCGGAATACTATCGTCTAACATAGTCGTTACAACATCCACAAAGGGCACCTGTGCAACCACTCCATTGTATAATTCAGGAGCTAAATTTACAACCGCTCCCATCAACAATCCTCCGGCGCTCCCGCCCATCGCATAATGATGTTTGGCAGAAGTATATTTGTTTTCAATTAAATATTTCGAGCAGTCCACAAAATCTGAAAAGGTGTTTTTCTTTTTAAATAATTTTCCATCCTCGTACCATTGACGACCCAGATATTCCCCACCTCTAATGTGTGCAATTGCAAAAATAAAACCGCGATCTAATAAACTCAATCGAGCGGTTGAAAAATAGGGGTCTATTGTACTTCCGTACGACCCATAAGCATATAATAATAAGGGGGTATCAGATGATTTTTCGGTATCCACTCGACGTATCAATGAAACAGGAATTTTAGTCCCATCAGCAGCAGTCGCCCATAAACGTTCGGAGGTATAATTTTCTTTTTTGAATTTACCACCCAGTACTTCTTGCTCTTTTTTAATGGTTTTGGTCTTAGTTACCATATCAAAATCAATCACTGAAGAAGGGGTGGTTAAAGATTGATAGCCGTATCTTAAAACTGTGGTATCAAAATCAATATTTATGGTGGTGTAAGCGGTATATGTTTCGCTTTCAAAAGGAAGGTAATAATTGGCTGCACCATCCCACCGTTTTATATGTATTTGATTCAATCCGTTTTCACGTTCCGAAACCACTAAAAAGTCTTTGAATATTTCGATGCCTTCAAGCAGTACTGATTCTCGGTGCGGAATCACATCTTTCCAATATTCTTTTTCTGTTTGGGTTTCCGATGTTTTTGAAAGTTTGAAATTTTGTGCACCATCGGCATTTGACACTATGTAAAATGAATCTTCGTAATGGGAAATCCCATACTCTAAACCACGCGTTCGAGGTTGAAATACTTTAAAATCACCATCGGGTGTGTTGGCATTTAAAACTTGATATTCGGTCGTCAAAGTACTGTAACTCACAATAACCAAATATTTCTTGGATTTGGTTTTATAGACACTCACTCCAAAAGTATCATCAGTTTCTTCAAAGATTAATTCATCTGACTTTTGTTCGGAGTTTAATTGGTGTTTATAGATCGCTTCTGAACGTAAAGTCGTTTCGTCTTTAAGCGTATAAAACAGCGTTTTATTGTCATTCGCCCACGTACTTCCCCCAGTTGTATTTGAAATTTCATCCTTAAAAATTGTATTGGTTTTAAGGTCTTTAATATGTAATGTATATTGTCGTCTGCCTGTGGTATCAATACCATAAGAAACCAAATCATTATTAGGATTTATATTCAAGCCTACCAACCTAAAATAAGAATGATCTTTAGCCATTTCATTACAATCAAACAAGAGTTCTTCCGCTGCCTCTAAAGATTCTTTTTTTCGGGTGTAAATCGGATAATCTTTCCCTTTTTCGTATTTGGTGATGTACCAATATCCGTTGTATTTATAAGGAACAGAACTGTCATCTTCTTTAATTCTTGACTTCATTTCTTCAAATAAAGACGTTTGAAACTCCTTCGTATGTGCCGTATGGGCATTATAATAATCGTTTTCGTTATTGAGATAATCAATCACTTCTGGATTTTCTCTATCTTTTAACCAATAAAATTCATCAACCCGAACATCGTCGTGAATTGTTAAATTTTTGGGTATTTGTTTCGCTAATGGAGCTTTTGGTAATTCAGACATTGATTTTTGAGTCTTAGTATCACAAGAAAACAGTGAACTTATTAAAATTAGAGATAAAAATTTGATTTTCATAACATTGTAAATTAGGGTTGAGAGGCATAAACTTACGAAAAATTATTAGGGTTTGCTCAAAATTTCTAAAAGATTGGCATGCATTGCATCGGTATAATCCAAATGCGTTACCATTCTGAGCTTACCACTTCCCATATCACTTACAAGAACATTATGTGCTTTTAAATTATCTAAAAATAGCCCCTCAGGAAAATTAGAGTTTAATTTAAAAATGACAATGTTTGTTTCTACGGGTTCTACGATAGATACAGCTTCCAATGTTTGCAAAACTACTGCAATCTCTTTCGCTTTTTTATGATCGTCTTTGAGGCGATCGTAGTGGTGGTCTAATGCATAGGAAGCTGCGGCTGCGAGCGATCCTATTTGACGCATGCCACCACCCAACATTTTTCGAATGCGTAAGGCTTTGTTCATCAATGCTTCATCTCCAACCAGCATAGAACCCACGGGAGCTCCAAGTCCTTTACTAAAACACACAGAAATAGTATCAAAAATATCTCCGTATTGAAGAGCTGTTTCAGATTTTGCATTGAGTGCATTCCACAATCGAGCACCATCTAAATGGAGCCCTAAATGATGGGTGTCACAAACCGTGCGAATTTTAGAAATTTCATTAAAATCCCAACAAGCACCGCCACCTTTATTAGTTGTATTTTCCAGAGTTACCAAAGAGGTCAATGGACTGTGATAAAAATCAGGAGGATTGATCGCTGCTTCGACTTGTGCTGCGGTCATCATACCGCGATGTCCATCGACTAGCTGACACGATACGCCACTATTAAAAGAAACACCGCCCCCTTCATAATTATAAACATGTGCATATTTATCACATATCAATTGTTCACCTGGCTGTGTATGGAGCTTGATTGCAGTTTGATTGGCCATGGTTCCAGAAGGAAAAAACAAGGCTTTTGGTTTACCAAAAAGCGTTGCAACTCGAGCTTCTAAAGCATTTACTGTTGGATCTTCTGCATACACATCATCCCCTACTTTGGCAGTCATCATAGCGTCTAACATCCCTTTGGAGGGTCTTGTAACCGTATCGCTTCTTAAATCTATTTGCATGAATTTTATTTTGGATATAAAACTACATATTATTTTAATTCTATACTATAAATTCTATTTTTGTATTTCGAAATAAAATTATGATAACACACGATCACATAAAAGATCTTTTTGAGCGCCTTGGAGCGTTGAGGAGGTATCTTTGACTTAGATGCCAAACGCATCGAAATTCAAAATGAGGAAGAAAAAACTTTTTCTCCTGATTTTTGGAACGATTCAAAAGCAGCCGAGCTGCTCATGAAATCTTTACGAGTCAATAAAAAGTGGGTAAGCGATTTTGAAAAAGCACAAACTTACACTGAAGAATTAGAAATCTTATTTGATTTTTTTAAAGAAGGAGAAACGACGGCTGAAGAAGTTGAAGCACAATTTGAGCTCGCCTCTAATTTCTTAGAAGATATTGAATTCAGAAACATGCTTTCCGAGGACGGAGATGGACTCAGTGCAGTACTACAAATTACTGCGGGTGCCGGAGGTACCGAAAGTTGCGATTGGGCCAGTATGCTCATGCGGATGTATATCATGTATGCAGAAAAAAATAATTTCAAAATCAAAGAATTAAACCTTCAAGATGGCGATGTGGCAGGAATCAAAACCGTGACACTTCAAATTGAAGGAGACTTTGCTTTTGGATGGCTAAAAGGCGAAAACGGAGTGCATCGTTTGGTGCGTATTTCTCCTTTTGACAGCAATGCCAAACGCCATACTAGTTTTGCTTCTGTCTATGTCTATCCTCTTGTCGATGATACAATTGAGATCGACATCAACCCAGCAGACATTGAAATTACTACCGCACGTTCGAGTGGAGCAGGTGGACAAAACGTGAATAAAGTTGAAACAAAAGTGCAATTAACCCACAAGCCCTCTGGGATTCAAATTTCATGTTCTGAAACGCGCTCACAGCATGACAACCGATCTCGAGCAATGCAAATGCTGAAATCTCAATTGTATGAAATTGAACTCAAAAAACAATTGGCACAGCGCGAGGATATTGAAGCAGGGAAAATGAAAATTGAATGGGGAAGTCAAATCCGGAATTACGTAATGCATCCCTATAAGCTAGTGAAAGATGTACGAACCGCTAAAGAAACAGGTAATGTGGATACTGTAATGAATGGAGACATTACTCCTTTTCTAAAAGCATATCTAATGCTCATGGGCCAAAAAGAAAAATCAGACACCTTATGATAAAAATTTACCACAACAACCGCTGTCGGAAATCGCGTGAAGGACTTCAAACGGTTCAAGCGTCTGAACTGCCTTATGAAGTAATCGATTATATTTCCAATCCTTTGAGTGTAAAAGATCTGGAAGAAATCATTACAATTTTAGGAATTCCACCAATGGATCTTGTGCGAAAAAACGAAGCCATTTGGAAGTCGGATTACAAAGGAAAAGAGTTGTCAAATCAAGAATTGATTGAAGCCATGGCAGCGCATCCAAAGCTTATAGAACGTCCTATTGTAATCCATAAAAACAAAGGCGTTATTGGACGCCCAAAAGAGCGAATTCTAGACGTTATTTAACTTGTGATTACCCCTCTTTTATTTAACACAATATTAACCTGAACAAACAGTTTAGGAGTTTACTTTTGTTTCCAATAATAACCAAAATTCATGAGTAAGTATTTCTTATTTGTTTTAACTTTAATTCTGGCACATAGCTCTTTGAGCGCTCAAAAAACACCAGATACGTACATCGTTTCTGGAACTATTGTTGAAAGAGCAAGTCAGTCTCCGCTTGAATATGCAACTGTTGGGTTTTATAGTTCTACTGAAACAAAATTGGTTGGTGGCGGCATTACAGATCCTGAAGGTAATTTTAGTATCGCCATTCCAAAAGGGGTTTATGAAATTTCTTTTGAGTATTTCTCGCTTATGACCGTTATAAAAACAGATTATAACATCCTTCAAGACATTAATTTGGGAGTCATTGAACTGGAAGCAGAACTACAGACCTTGGAAGTTGTTGACCTCATTGCTGAAAAAACCTCGGTTGAAATCAAACTGGATAAAAAAATCTACAATGTAGGAAAAGACCTCACTGTCAGAGGTGGAAGTGTGAGCGATGTTTTAGACAATGTCCCTTCTGTTTCTGTTGATATTGAAGGCAATGTTGCTTTGAGAGGAAATGAAAATGTACGTATTTTAATAAATGGGAAACCTTCTGGTTTGGTCGGGCTCAACTCCAGCGAAGCCTTGCGACAATTACCTGCAGATGCCATTGAAAAAGTAGAAATTATCACCTCCCCTTCTGCACGCTATGATGCTGAAGGTACTGCTGGAATTTTAAATATTATTTTAAGACGAAGCAAGTTACTCGGACTAAACGGTGCGGTCATTTTGAACGCAGGACATCCAGATCAATTAGGAGCTTCCGGAAATATCAACTACCGTACAGGAAATGTAAATATCTTTAATACTTCAGGCTATACATTCAGAAACAGCCCCGGAAATTCCACTACAAAGACCGAATTTTTCAATTCCGAATACGACGATAATGGACTGCTTATTCAAGATGCACCAAATACGTTTCGGAATGAATATCGCACGTTTGAACGAATCCGAAAAGGATTTAACAGCAATACAGGTATCGAATGGTACATCAATCCAACGACTTCTCTAACATCTGCTTTTTTAGTTAGAAAAAGCGACAATAGCAATGAGACCTTCAATAGAGCGGAAACGCTTGATGCATCAAAAACGCTTGTTAGCCAGTCCTTTCGTTATGATCCCGAATTGGAAACAGATGAAACCACACAATTTTCTATTAATTTTGACAAACAGTTTCATGGCAATAGCGACCACCGTTTGACTGCAGATTTCCAAGTTGAAAACAGTGCTGAAGATGAAAGCTCTGTGATTTACAATAATTCTGTGGCTGCTGAACGTGTCCAAACAATTGAAGATCAAAAACGTATTTTGTTCAAAACAGATTTTACGCTTCCCATCGGAGAAAACAGTCGGTTTGAAGCCGGTTATAACGGGCGATTCAGTAAAAATACAACAGACTATAAATTAGAATTTGCGAACAACAACGTTTTTGAGTTGGATACCGATGTGAGTAATACATTAGTGTATAAAGAAGAAGTCAATGCGTTTTACTCACAATATGGAAGCAAATTAAAAGATAAATTTTCATTTTTGTTAGGCTTGCGCTTGGAATCGACACGGATAACCATTCAACAGCTTAGTAGTAATGAGTTCTCCAACAACAATTATATTGGACTCTTTCCAACGGTTAATTTAGGATATGAATTTTCTGAAACACAAAGCTTGACTTTGGGGTATAACCGTCGAATCAGTCGACCAGGATCTTGGTATCTGAACCCATTTCCTTCAAGAAGCAGTGCAACAAACTTGTTTCAAGGGAATCCATATATGAACCCAAGTTATTCTAACGGGTTTGACATTGGATATCTAAATAAGTTTGATCTTTTAACTCTCAACACTTCTTTATATTTTAACCATGCGACTGATATTTTCACCTTTGTAAGTGAAGACACTGGCGAAGAAGTTGTAATTGATGGTCAGAGTGTGCCAGTCATTCGTCGTGGTCCGATTAACTTGGCTGAAAACGACCGCTATGGATTTGAGTTTACATTGACCTACCGTCCAATGAACAAATGGAACATGAATGTAAATTTTAACCTGTATCAATCCATTATTAGAGGGAGTTATAAAGGCTTGAGTTATGATTCCGAAAACTTAGGTTGGTTTGTTCGTTTGAATAACAAATACACCCTACCAGGAAACATTGAATGGCAGACACGATTAAGTTATGATGGTCCACGAATTGATGCTGTAAACAGACGAGAAGGTCGATTTTCATCAAACATGGCATTTAGTAAAGACCTGTTCAAAGAAAAAGCATCTCTAAGCTTTAGTATTAATGATTTATTTAATACACAGCGTCGCAACTTAGAATCGACAACTCCAACGTTTTATAGTGACAGTTATTACCGATGGCGTGTACGCTCTTACAATCTGTCATTTACCTACCGTTTTAATCAGAAGAAAAAAGATTCACAACGGGGCTTCGGAAATGGTTTTCAGGGGTAATAAACAAAAAAATCCAAAACATAATTGCTTTGGATTTTGATTCGTATAAAGGGAAGGCTTTTTAAGCTTGTTCTGCTTTTGCTTTTTTAGCGTCTCTTTTTTCTTTGAAATGTTCCAAAGCTGATCCTACCAACCAATAAGGGATGGCAAACGTTAATAAAAAGATCATCAACCAAAACCCTAAGGTAAGTATTGATAAAAATGCTAAAAATCCTAAATACTGATCAAAATCAAACATAGTGTGTACTTTAGTTTTACGCTGCAAATATACTATAAGAAAAATAGTTTTACAACATAAAATTTCAGATTTATCTTTTAAAATTCGATTCGTTTTTTTGATATTTAAAAAATTAGTGTAGATTTGAGTGACGATAGACCCCAAGTCTAAATCTTCATAAGCAATTTAACCGAAGCTTAAGATATTATTTTATTGAATACCATATTGGAAGGGTTCTGATATCTGCCTGATTAGGTCGTTAGGACATCTTAATTTAACATAATGGAAATATCGGTACTAATACGGATATACAGTAGTTGTAGCAAATTCGAAATAAGAATGAAAAATTTATTGATAATATTAGTTTTAATGGCAATTGGAAAATCGGAAGCCCAAGAAAAAGAAATAAATAGTCTCGTAGGAAAATGGGAATTGAATTGGATGAAAAGTGGGTTTTTCCCTGAAAAAGATTTACTATTCGAAAGCACTTCTAAAGAGCTTACTGATGATGTTTTCGAATTCAGGAAAGATGGTGCTATTCTACACCAGAACGATTTTAATGTTGAGTGTCTAGTTGGAATGTTCACTTTGAAAGACGGAAACTGGAAATCCGAGAACGGTTTTCTGACATTGGAATTACGAGGTGAAAAAATTGCTGACTTTTGGTATTGGTGGATTATTAGATATAAAGTCGAAAAACAGAAGAACCTAATGTGGCTAAAGGTTGATAAAGTAATTAAAAACCGAATGCTATCTGCAACAGCGACTTGGGAAGAATTAATTAATGAATAAAAACTGGCTACAACAACGTGTATAGTTCAGCTGCCGCACGATTGAATTGCGTGGTTTATAAAGCTTATTTGGGAACGCGAAAGATTCGCTCACCAGCGCGGAGAGAACATAAAAATAAAACTCCTTAGTTTTTTTCTAAATGTTCTTCAATATCAGCAATATGGTATTGCAACGCCTGAGCAGAGATCTGTATTTCCTTAATCAATAATGCCAAAGAAATGATTAATAAAATTAAAGCGAATCCAAAAATCCAAACAGCCATATTATGTTGATGAATATAGATTAAAAACATGGTCAACACACAGAACAATAAACTTGAAATTCCAAAAATCTGCATCCATCGGGTTAAGTTTAGACGTAGTTTTAAATTCTTAATCTGTCTTATTAAAGATTCTTCTTTGCGTTCTAAATAAATACCGTGCAAATTTCTAATTACTGCAGCATAGGCTAAAAAACGGTTGGTATATGCCAACATAATTAGAGAGATTGCAGAAAATAAAAGTGCAGGTGTTGTTAATGTTAATTCTTCCATAGAGCTGTCAAAATTAAGTAATAATTATCATCCAAAAAAAGAAATAGTTTATGAAAATATCCCATCAATTTTCCGCTAACGTGGTAGCAGCAGTCCATACGTTTATTTTACGCTGCAATTAGCCTATAAGAAAACCTGTTTTACAACATAAAAATTCAAATTTACCAACAGCCTCATAACAGTGTGCAATTGAAGTTAAAAAATCGTAAATTTGTATTAAAATCAGAATGTTATGAAGTTTAGAATAGAAAAAGATACGATGGGAGATGTAAACGTTCCCGCAGATAAATTGTGGGGAGCCCAAACCGAACGTTCTCGAAATAATTTCAAAATCGGGATGGCGGCTTCCATGCCAATTGATATCGTGTATGGATTTGCATATCTTAAAAAAGCAGCCGCATACACCAATTGTGAGCTTGGAGTTCTAGCTTCTGAAAAACGTGATTTAATCGCTCAAGTCTGTGATGAAATTCTTGCAGGCAAACACGACGACCAATTTCCCTTGGTCATTTGGCAAACAGGTTCAGGAACGCAAAGTAATATGAACGTAAACGAAGTGATTGCCAACCGTGCACAACAACTGGCTGGAAAAATTATTGGAGAAGGCGAAAAAACCATTCAACCCAATGATGACGTCAATAAATCCCAGTCTTCAAATGACACTTTCCCCACAGGGATGCATATCGCTGCCTATAAAAAAGTAGTAGAAACAACCATACCAGGGATTCAACACTTACGAGATACACTTCAAGCGAAGTCTGAAAAATTCAAATCCGTCGTAAAAATTGGACGTACGCACCTCATGGATGCGACGCCCCTAACTTTAGGACAAGAATTTTCGGGCTATGTTTCGCAATTAGACCATGGACTAAAAGCACTCAAAAACACACTAGAACACTTAAGTGAAATTGCTTTGGGAGGTACAGCTGTTGGCACAGGATTAAACACACCAAAAGGCTATTCAGAACTTGTAGCAAAATATATTGCAGATTTTACAGAACTGCCCTTTATTACAGCACCCAATAAATTTGAAGCGCTTGCAGCACATGATGCAATCGTAGAAAGTCATGGCGCATTAAAACAATTGGCCGTTTCCTTAAATAAAATCGCTAACGACATTCGTATGATGGCTTCAGGACCTCGCTCTGGAATTGGAGAAATTACCATTCCTGCAAACGAACCTGGAAGTTCAATCATGCCGGGCAAAGTGAACCCTACACAATGTGAAGCACTCACAATGGTCTGTGCGCAGGTGATGGGGAACGATGTTGCAATTTCTGTTGGAGGCACCCAGGGACATTATGAACTAAATGTTTTTAAACCAATGATGGCGGCTAATTTCTTGCAATCTGCACAACTGTTAGGCGATGCCGCTTTGAGTTTTGAAACCCATTGTGCTTCAGGCATTGAACCTAACCACGATGTTATTGAAAAATTATTAAATAACTCATTGATGTTAATCACCGCTTTAAACACCAAAATCGGGTATTACAAAGCTGCTGAAATAGCAAATACAGCGCATGAAAATGGAACGACGCTCAAAGAAGAAGCCATCAATTTGGGGTATGTAACCGCAGAAAATTACGATGCTTGGGTCAAACCAGAAAACATGATTGGAAACTCAAAATAAATCTATGAATATCCTTTTTACTCACATTAAAGAATTACTTCAAACCCGCCCAAAATCGGAAGTAAAAGTGATGGGAGATTCAATGAAGGATTTACCGCATATCAAAAATGCATTTTTAAGAATTCAAGGCGATACCATTTTAGATTTTGGATCTATGGCAGATGTAGTCATTCAAGAAACGGATGAAGTTATAGATGTCACTGGGAGAATAATACTTCCATCTTGGTGCGACAGTCATTCGCATGTGGTGTATGCAGGCGACCGCTCGCAAGAATTTGTAGATCGATTGAATGGATTAAGCTACGAAGATATAGCAGCAAAAGGCGGCGGTATTTTGAATTCCGCTCAAACCTTACAAGCCACAAGTGAGGAAGCACTTTTTGAACAATCCATGGAGCGTGTAAATGCACTCATTCAACTAGGCACCGGTGCTTTGGAAATAAAATCTGGATATGGACTCAGTCCCGAAGCGGAGCTTAAAATGCTTCGTGTCATCAAAGCCATTAAAGGCACCTCATCCTTAAAAATAAAAGCAACCTTTTTGGGAGCGCATGCGATTCCAAAACTATATAAAACTGATAAACAAGCCTATATTGATTTGATTATCAACACAATGCTCCCAGAAATACACCGTGAAAATTTAGCTGATTTTGTTGATGTATTTTGTGAAAAAGGCTATTTTTCAGTAGATGATACCGAACAAATTTTGAAAGCCGCTATGCCTTATGGACTGGTACCAAAAATTCATGTGAATCAATTTAATGCTTTTGGAGGTGTTGGATTAGGAGTTAAATACAAAGCCCTGTCAGTCGATCACTTGGAAATTCTGAATCAAGAAGATATTGATGTTTTAAAAAATTCAAATACAATACCCGTTGCCCTTCCGGGATGTTCCTTTTTTTTAGGAATCCCTTATACACCTGCTCGGAAATTAATTGATTCGGGAATGGCCCTTGCCCTTGCCTCCGATTATAACCCCGGCTCTTCTCCTAGTGGAAACATGAATTTTGTAGTAAGTCTTGCCTGTATCAAAATGAACATGACACCCGAAGAAGCCATCAATGCAGCGACCCTAAATGGTGCTTATGCAATGGATATCTCCGAAGAATATGGAAGCATAACAACAGGGAAAAAAGCAAACCTTATCATCACAAAAAATATGACATCTTACCGTCAGATCCCTTACCATTTTGGGAATAACCCCATTCATAAAGTGATGATTAACGGTGAATTTGTAAATTAAATTTCCCCTATTTCAAAGTAAATGTTGACGTAGAAATCAATACATTCTGATCAAACATATTTACAGTGTAGATTCCTTTTCCATAGTCACCTTCTTCAGGAGAAACAAAATCACAAACATCTAACAATTGGTTGTCGTATGTGAATGCGCTCACGTAACTATATTTTAAAACACCTTCTTCAAACTGAACAGGCGTATTAGAACCAATTACATTAAGACTGGGATCGATAACTTGAACGAAATATTTTTTATCCCCTGATTCTGTTAATAGATTTGAAGGTACTGAATAACATATTCTTAAATTGTCAACTCTTGAAGCACGGGTCGTTGGAACTAACTTGCCAGAATTTCTTTGAATTACTCCAAACGCATTCAAACGTTCAACGGTTAGTTTTTTAGCAACGTCCACAGACTCTGTCAAACGAAGGTTTTGTTCTTCTAATTGACTATTGGAAGCCAACTGAGTAGACAATTCAACTTGCGTACTGTCTAAAGAAGTTTCTAATAATGCATTTTGGAATTTTAGAGTTGCATTTTCATCTAATAATACTTCCATTTCAGATTCCAGCTCAAAATATTTTTTCTTGTACTTAAGCAATGCAGACACAGACGATTTTGAAGCTTTAAGCTCTGCCATAAGAGTTTCTAGACGGGCTTGCGCTTCGATCAATTTTTCATTCGCAACTTCATTATCGGCGTTTGCTTCGTTATACAAAGAAGACATGTTTTCTAAATTTCTAAGAACTTCACTTTTTTCACTTTGGAGGATCGCCTCAGTTTCACTACTTTCTTGATGCATTTTATAGCCATAAAATAAAGTTCCAATAAGCAATAAAGCTAAAATAATAATCGCTGCCTTTGAGCCTTTGTTTGAAGATGTAGAATTCATGCTAGTGTTTAATAAGGATTAAAATAAAGAGTTCTTAAAACAATAAAAAAATTGTAATTTTAAAGTCCAGCAAATGTATTACAAAAAATGAACAATCTTCAAATTATTACTTCCGAAACGTTAGATAACATTACAACCAAAAGATCTGGAGAAACTAAATTTTTTGAGGATGCTAAATATGTATCCAATCTTAACGATTTACCATCGCTGCTTGCTGATTCTAAAGTGAAATTTGTGCTTTTTGGAATCAAAGAAGATATTGGGGTATTGGCAAACAATGGACAAGCTGGGGCAAAAAACACTTGGGACCCTACCTTAAAATCGCTTTTAAACCTTCAAAGCAATGAATTTACAAACCCTTCTAATGTTCTTATTTTAGGACATTTAGATTTCACGGATCTATACGATGTATTATCCACTGTAAAGACAGATCAGCTCCAACACACCTATCGAACCTATGTGGAGAAAATTGACCAATGTGTAACTCAACTGGTCTGTACAATCGTAAAAGCAGGAAAAATTCCAATACTCATTGGGGGGGGACACAACAATGCGTATGGTGCTATCAAAGGGAGTTCAATCGCTTTAGAATCAAAAATAAACGCTCTAAATTTTGATGCACATACAGATTTAAGAGCACTCGAAGGCCGGCACAGTGGAAATGGGTTTAGGTATGCTATTGAAGAAGGATATTTAGACCGCTATTATATTTTTGGACTGCATGAAAACTATACTTCTAAAGAGGTTTTAAATTATATAGAGGCATCAAAATCAAATATAAAATTCAATACTTTTGAAGACCTTAGTGTCCGAAAAAAGAACTCTTTTAAGAAAGCCTCAAAAATCGCAATGGGGTTTATATCAAACTCAAAATTTGGTATTGAAATTGATTGTGATGCCATTCAAAACATCCCTAGCAGTGCGCAAACTCCGAGTGGATTTTCAGTAAATCAAACACGTCGTTTTGTACACTATTTTGGAAGCCATCCGAACGCGACTTATTTACATATTTGTGAAGCGGCTACAAGTACCAATGATTCGCTGACAAACGCACAAACAGGAAAACTCCTCTCCTATTTGATTACAGATTTTTTGAATGCTCGAAAAGATTTTTAAATTAATCTCCTTTTTTAAACCCATAAAATAATTGACCAAAAAAACCAGACGGCATCTGTTGGTCGTCGCTGTAGCCTAACACGAGGTTTTTATCAGGCGTGGGGACGTAATTGGTTTTAAAAATATAATCCCACACACTGAGACTGATGGCAAAATTAGCTCCTATTTTATGGTTTTCAGGCAAGGCTTTTGCATGGTGGTATAAATGCATTACAGGATTGTTAAACACAAATTTAAGAGGTCCATAATCTAGTTTGATATTTGCGTGGTTCAGATGACCAATTGAAATGGCAATAAAATGAACAATAAATGCTTGTTCAGGTTCAAAGCCTCCCAACAACATCAGCGCGATTACTTTAAAAGGTTTATAAAGAATATTTTCCATCCAATGGTAACGTAAATGAGCCGCAAAACCCATTTCTTTTACAGAGTGGTGTACTTTATGAAATTTCCATAAAAACGAAAAACGATGCAACAATATATGGGTCAACCATTGTACAAAATCAAGAACTACAAAGAAAATCAATAATTGAAGTATTGGAGAAAAATTTGACAAATCAATAAGGGCAATGGCATTTGGACTTATCTGAAATTCATCAACCGAGATTTTTGTAATGATTTTATACACGCCGCTAATAAACATACTAAATATGAAAAAGTTGAAAAACATATAAAATCCATCCAGAAAAAAATCTTTTCTAAAAACAGATTGTTGTTTGCGCCATGGAAATAACATTTCAACTCCCCACACAATTAATGAGATCGCTATCAATCCCCAAAAATAATTGCGCGTCCAAGGCACCTCAAAACAAATGGATTTCCATGTCCACTGTACAGTACCTAAAAAGGCATTAAAAAATAATTCTAAATACTCCATTTAATACGCTAATAACGCTATTAATTCTTGTTCAAAAGTTCGCTTTGCAAGATACTGCTGTTCTAGCGCACTTGCAAATGGAATCGGTGTTTCTATACTTGCCACACGTTTTACAGGTGCGTCTAAAAACTCAAACGCTTGCTCCATCAATTGAGACGAAATATCGGAAGCAATACTTCCAAACAACGAGTCTTCTTGTAGAATAATGGCTTTATTGGTTTTTTTGATGGATGCTAAAATGGTTTCAAAATCTAAAGGCTGTAAAGTTCTTAGATCAATTAAATCAGCTGATATATGCGGATGTTTGTCTAAGGTTTCTAGTGCCCAATGTACCGCTGCACCATAAGTGATGATTGTGACCTCAGACCCTTTTTTAAGAACAGACGCCACCCCAAATGGCAAGGTGAAATAATCTGTGGGAACTTCTTGTCTTATACTTCGATACAGAGCTTTGTGCTCAAAAAACAAGACTGGATTTGGGTCGTTTATAGCGGTTGCAAGCAATCCTTTAGCATCGTAAGGAAAGGCAGGATATACCACTTTTAGTCCTGGTGTTTTGGTAAACCAAGCTTCGTTCGTTTGGGAATGAAAAGGTCCTGCTGCTACGCCAGCTCCACATGGCATACGAACTACAATGTCCGCAGCTTGTCCCCATCTGTAATGGGATTTCGCTAAATAATTAACTACGGGATTAAATCCTGAGCTTACAAAATCTGCAAACTGCATTTCCACGACTGATTTGATACCAGCAATAGACAATCCCATTGCGGCTTCTACAATCGCAGATTCACAAATAGGTGTATTTCGAACACGTGCTTTTCCAAACTGTTCAACAAAATTTTCTGTAATTTTAAAAACGCCTCCATATTCAGCAATGTCTTGCCCCATAATCAACAAATCTGAATGTACTTCCATAGACTGTCGGAGTCCCTCAGAAATAGCATCTATAAGACGTTTTGTCTCTTGGTTTGAAGTAGGTTCGGAAGCTATATACTCAAAAGGTTTGTAAACGTCTGCTAATTCAGTTTTCAAGTCTGGAATAATTGCAGGCTCGTCAAAAGCTAGTTGCAATCCATCTTGAATGTCATTTTTAAAAGCCTCTTTAAAATCATCTATTTCAGATTGTGTAATCAACTTCTCTTGAAGCAGGTAGACTTCAAAATTTGATATGGGATCTTTTTGTGCCCAAGTATCTAACAATTCTTGAGCAACATATTTTGTTCCACTTGCTTCTTCATGGCCTCGCATTCTGAATGTTTTAAATTCAATTAAAACAGGGCGTGGATTCTTTCGTACACTTTTGGCAATAGCATCTACTTTAGAAAACACTTCCATCACATTATTGCCTTCAATTATATGAGATTCCATACCATAGCCCACGCCACGATCGGCAATGGATTCGCAATTATACTGTTCATTAGACGGAGTAGAAAGTCCATACCCATTATTTTCAATGCAAAATAAAACGGGTAAATTCCAAACAGAAGCTACATTTAGTGCTTCGTGAAAATCGCCTTCACTAGTTCCACCATCGCCAGAAAAAACAGCGGTTAGTTTGGCTTCTTTTTTTAATATGTGAGAGAGTGCAATCCCATCAGCAACCCCAAGTTGGGGGCCTAAATGAGAAATCATTCCTATAATTTTATAATCCTGAGTTCCAAAATGAAACGAACGGTCCCGTCCTTTTGTAAACCCACCGGCTTTTCCTTGCCATTGAGAAAACAATCGATGTAAGGGGATTTCCCGCGTAGTAAACACCCCTAAATTACGGTGCATAGGAAGGATATATTCGGCGGCATTTAAGGCCATTGTAACCCCCACAGAAATTGCTTCCTGCCCTATACCTGAAAACCATTTTGAAATTTTTCCTTGTCTAAGTAGGATCAACATTTTCTCCTCAATAAGTCTGGATTTCAACATATTGAAATACAAAGACTTTCGAGTTTTTGAACTGATTTCTTTAAAATCGTACTGAAATAATGGTTTCAAATCTAGTTTGTTTGTCCCTCAAAAATAGGAAAATATTAATTAGAAACGTTTAACTTTAAAAATTGCTTTTGTAAAACTTTTGAATTGTTATCTTTGTTATAAACATGATTAAACAAAAGCCATGAATAAAATCCCAAGTGTCAATCTTTTAGACTTCATATCTAACGATCCTAAACGCAAACAGAAGTTTGTTAATCAGATTGGTGAAGCCTATGAAACTATTGGTTTTGTAGCACTTAAAGGTCATTTTTTGGATGATACTTTAGTAGATACATTATATTCTGAAATAAAGAAATTTTTTGATTTACCAACAGCTCAAAAACAAAGCTATGAAGTTCCAGGCATTGGAGGACAACGTGGGTATGTATCCTTTGGCAAAGAAAGTGCAAAAGGAAGAAAAGAAGGCGATTTAAAAGAGTTTTGGCATTTCGGACAGTATGTACAAGACAATCCAGAACTCGAAGCAGAATACCATGAAAACGTAGAAGTCCGTGAATTGGCTGAGTTTAATAAAGTCGGAAAAGAAACTTATAAGATGCTGGAAAAAACAGCTACCTATGTTTTGAGAGCTTTGTCCCTTCATTTAGGATTGGATGAATTTTATTTTGACAATTATGTTCATAATGGAAATAGTATTTTACGACCTATTCACTACCCACCCATTCATGAAGAACCAAAAAATGCCGAACGTGCTGCAGCGCATGGCGACATCAACCTGATTACGTTACTAATGGGGGCTCAAGGAAAAGGATTACAGGTTCAAAACCTTGATGGCGATTGGATTGATGCCATTGCAAATCCAGATGAATTAATGATAAATGTGGGCGATATGTTATCGCGTCACACCAATAATAAATTAAAATCAACCATACACCGTGTGGTCAACCCACCACGTGAAATGTGGGGGACCTCTCGCTATTCAATTCCTTTTTTCTTACACCCTATAAGTGCTATGAAATTAGATGTCTTAGAGAATTGTATTGACGCTGAACATCCCAAACAATTTGAAGACATTACTGCTGGTGAATATTTAGATCAACGAATAAGAGAATTGGGATTAGCTAAAAAATAATGGATTTAAAAGATCAACTAAAAAACCTATTTCCAGAGCATACCGAAAGTCCTGAAGACCCCTCTGAAGTTGAAAAAACTTCTCTATGGATGCAGGACGCTCCTATTATTTGTAAATACGAAAAACGAAAAGGAAAACCCATCACAATTATTGAAGGCTACACGGGAGCTGACAAAGATTTTAAAATTCTAGCTAAAGACCTCAAAAAGAAATTTAGTGTAGGTGGTAGTTTTAAAAACGATACCATCATCATTCAAG
Organism: Flavobacteriaceae bacterium; assembly: GCA_018608765.1. Lineage (GTDB taxonomy): Bacteria > Bacteroidota > Bacteroidia > Flavobacteriales > Flavobacteriaceae > Hel1-33-131. The sequence continues at coordinate 47,478 of JABAYY010000034.1, read as the reverse complement.
GGGATTATAGAGACAAAATTATGGGGTTTTTAAAAGAATTAGGATTCCATGTCAAACGTGTTGGGGGCTAACTATAAAACAATAAAATGTCTATAAAAAACTCTGAACTCATACTCAACCCCGATGGTAGTATTTACCATCTTCATTTGAAACCTTCTGACATTTCGGATACCATTATTTTTGTAGGCGATCAAGAACGTGTTGGGGAAGTTACAAAGCATTTTGATTCTATTGATTTTGAAGTCCAAAGTCGCGAATTCAAAACCCAAACAGGAACCTATAAAGGAAAACGATTGTCTGTAATTTCTACAGGGATTGGACCTGACAATATTGATATTGTTTTGAATGAACTGGATGCCTTGGTTAATATCGACTTTGAAACTCGTGAAATCAAAGCGACTAAAACAAGTTTATCAATTGTGCGCATCGGAACTTCAGGTGCTTTACAACCTGATATTGATATTGACAGCTTTGTATTGAGTGCGTATGGAATGGATATTAATGGAATGTTACAGTCTTATAAAATTGACGCCATCAAACATGCCGATATTGAAGCTGCTTTTGTGGCTCATACACAATGGAGTCCACAAAAACCCTACCCGGTTATCATTCAAAATTCGAACCGCTTAGAAGCAAAATTAAAAAGCGAACAAACCATTAATGGATTGACAGCGACTTGTGGTGGATTCTACGGGCCTCAAGGGCGCGTATTACGCTTAGAATTACAAGATGACAGTCTGAATCATAAGATGGATAGTTTTGAGTACAACGGCTTAAGAGTGACCAATTTTGAAATGGAAACCTCTGCCATTTATGGCCTTTCAAAATTATTAGGACATGAAGCCTGTTCTATGAACGCTATTTTAGCCAACAGAGCTTTAGGAACTTTTAGCAAGAATCCGCAAGCCACCATAGAAAAATTAATAATCTATACGCTCAATAAACTCATTTCTTAGATGAAAAACGTACGCATTGGCGGAGTTCCCGAACACTTCAATTACGCTTGGTATTTAGCACTAAAACAGGGGCATTTTAAACCCAAAAACATCAATGTTCGTTGGAACGATTATTTTGGTGGCACAGGTCAAATGACCAAAGCACTTCGAGAAAACGAAATTGACATCGCTGTCATCCTAACGGAAGGCATCATAAAAGATATTACGGAAGGAAGTCCCTGTAAAATTGTACAGGTTTTTGTAGAATCCCCTTTAATTTGGGGAATTCATGTGGCAGAAAAATCTACTTACAAAGAACTTAGTGAGCTCAAAGGTCAGCGTGCTGCTATCAGTCGGTTTGGGTCTGGATCTCATTTGATGGCATATGTGAATGCGTTAGAATTAGGTTGGAATACAGCCACCGATTTAGAATTTGAAGTTGTGAAAGATTTAGAGGGTGCAGTGGATGCACTTACAAAAGAGAACGCTGATTATTTTATGTGGGAGAAATTTACAACAAAGCCTCTGGTGGATCAAAAAACTTTCAGACGTTTGGGCGATTGCCCTACGCCTTGGCCATGTTTTGTAATTGCGGTACGCGATGAATTTATAACTAATGAAAAAGAAACCCTTCAAGCCGTTTTAGAAGTCATCAATTCCATTACAGCCGGTTTTAAAGATATCCCTGAAATTGATGGGATTATTTCCAAACGTTACGAGCAAAAAATTGAAGATGTAAAAAATTGGCTAGCACTTACAGAATGGTCGCTAGAAAATATTGAAGCTGAAACCGTAGAAGCAGTTCAAAATCAACTCTTGAAATTAGATATCATTTCCAAAAAGCTCCCCTACAATCAATTGGTTGCTAATTTAGAAGATTAACCCCACTGTACTGGAGATTTACTCAACGATTCCAGTACTTCATTTGTTTTACTAAAATGTTTATTTCCAAACCAATACCCACGATTGGCACTCAAAGGCGATGGATGTCCTGTTTGTAAAACTGTATGTTTTTCTGTATCGATAAATCTCACTTTATTTTTAGCAAAACTCCCCCATAACAAAAAAACCAAATCCGATCTTTCACTAGAAAGAGTTTTAATCACAGCATTTGTGAATTTCTCCCAGCCCTGTTTTTGATGGCTTCCTGCTTCCTTTGCACGTACACTCAAAGTGGCATTTAATAGCAACACTCCTTGGCTAGCCCAAGAACTTAAATCGCCACTGGATGGATATGGAAGTTTTAAATCGGATTCTAATTCCTTAAAAATATTTTTTAAAGACGGTGGATGCGGCATGCCTTTGTTCACAGAAAAACACAATCCATTGGCTTGCCCTTCACCATGGTAAGGATCCTGACCAATAATCACAACCTTGACCGCTTCAAACGCACAACTGTCAAATGCATTAAAAATTTGATTAAAGGGTGGATAACACGGATGTAAACCATATTCTGCACGCACAAAAACATCTAGTTTCTCGAAATAGGGTTTCTTAAATTCAGTTTCTAAATGGGAACGCCAAGTCCCGTTGAGTTGTAACATATAAAGAGGCTTAAAGATTAAGGCTTAAGGAACAAATTTAAGCTATATATTTTAAACATTAATTCCTACATTTGTGACGACTTATGCTTGAACACAATGATTAATATTTCCAAGAAAACTTTACAAGATTTAGAATTTGAATCCGTGATTCAACAAGTGGCCTCTCACAATGTTACAAGCTTGGGTAAAAATGAGATTCTTGCTACGCTGCCATTTTCACAAAGAGAGGATGTAATTCAGGCACTTCGACTCACTAATGAATTTGTGTCTTCTTTTGATAACGAAAATCGAATTCCTAACCATGGATTTGATGCGATCACTGCAGAATTAAAATTGATTCGGATTGAAAATAATTATCTTGAAATAGATGGGTTTCGAAAAATAGCGAGCATCTGTGTGACCACAAACATACTGTTGAAGTTCTTCAAAAAATTTCATGAGTACTATCCCCTATTACATAAAGTTTCTTTACAACTAGAAGCCAATAAAGACATTCCAGAAGCCATTCATAGTGTGGTTGATAAATTTGGAGAGATTCGGAATGATGCTTCTGATACATTGTACGGACTGCGGAAATCGATTCAATCTGTTCGCACAAAAATAAACACGAGTTTCAATTCTGCTTTAAGCATGTACAACAGTGCTGAGTATTTGGATGACATTCGTGAAACAGTCATGGAAAACCGCCGTGTATTGGCCGTAAAAGCCATGCATCGCCGTAAGGTCAAAGGAAGTATATTGGGTTCTAGTAAAACCGGCAGTATCGTCTATATTGAACCGGATACAACCCAACAACACCAACGCGATCTTAATAATTTAGAGTTTGAAGAAACGGAAGAAATCAAACGAATTTTACTAGAACTCACTAGTTTTATAAGCGGCTACAGTCCGTTGTTAGAATCCTATCAGAAATTTCTGACCAAAATAGATGTCATCTATGCCAAAGCAAAGTATGCCAAAGTTATTGATGCTGTCCTTCCAGAAGTGACCAAACATCAAGAAATAGACCTCGTGGACGCTTACCATCCTTTGTTGTTGGTGGCGAATAAAAGTGAGGGTATTACGACCTTTCCACAAACGATTACCATGACGACGGACAGTCGGATTATTGTCATTTCAGGACCAAATGCTGGCGGTAAAAGTATCACCCTAAAAACAGTCGGTTTGCTACAATTAATGGTTCAATCGGGGATGTTGATTCCTGTGCATGAACGCTCAAAACTCTGTTTATTTGATTCGATTTTAAGTGATATTGGGGATAACCAATCCATTGAAAACCACCTAAGCACCTATAGTTACCGCTTGAAACAAATGAATTATTTTTTAAAGAAGTGTAATAAACATACCCTCTTTTTAATTGATGAATTTGGAACGGGTAGTGATCCAGAACTGGGTGGAGCTTTGGCAGAGACTTTTTTGGAAGTATTTTACGAGAGAGAAGCCTTTGGAATTATTACCACACATTATAGTAATTTGAAACTTTTGGCCAACGAATTGCCGCACATTCAGAATGCAAATATGTTGTTTGATGAAAAGACCTTACTCCCATTGTATAAGTTGGTCATTGGACAAGCCGGTAGCTCCTTTACTTTTGAGGTAGCTCAGAAAAACGGCATTCCTTTTAGTTTGATCAATCGGTCTAAAAAGAAAATTGAACGTGGCAAAATACGGTTCGATAAAACCATTGCAAAGCTGCAAAAAGAGCGTTCTAAACTGGAAAAAACAGAGCGAGCACTCAAACAAAATGAGATTAAAAAGAGTTTAGAAGCTGACAAATTGGAAACAACCAATGCGAAGGCCAAGAAGAAACTACAAAGCTATCAAGAACTTTTTGACAGCAACCAGCGATTGGTCTATCTTGGGCAAAAAATCAGTGATTTAGGGGAGCGTTATTTTGAGAACAATCGGAAACGCGAATTGATGAGTGAGCTGTTTAAATTGGTTCAGATCGAAAATTCCAAACGTCAAAAAATTACTCTGAAACAAAAAAAGGCGCAAAAAGTTAAAGAAACAGAGCTTAAAAAAGAGGTGGACCAAAAAGTAGCGGTGATTCGCAAAGAAAAGAAGAAACAAAAAGAAAAAGCAGCCTTGATTCCACCCAAACCAAAACGTGTTCTTGTGGTTGGAGATTCAGTACGTTTGGAAGATGGTCGCGCTGTGGGGACTTTGGATAAACTCGAAAAAAACAAAGCAGTGGTGAATTATGGACTGTTTACAACGACGGTTAATATTGACCGCTTGGAGTATGTGAATTCTAAAAAATAATGCAAACTAGTGTCTTTTTTGATGGCGTGTGTAACCTCTGCAATCGCAGTGTGAACTTCCTCATTTCAAAAGACAAAAAAGAGGTTTTAAAATTCGCGTCTCTACAAAGTGAATATGCCCAAAACATTATTCCAAAAGCGCTGCTAAATCGTGAAAATTTAGATACGATTATAGTTTATTTAGACGGTAAATTCTACGATAGAAGTAACGCAGTTCTAAAACTGTGCAACATTTTAGGTGGTGGGTTTTATGTGTTTCTCATTGGATACCTCATCCCCCGTTTTATTCGGGACGGCTTGTATCGGTTCATCGCCAACAACCGTTACCGCTGGTTTGGAAAACAATCTCAATGCAGGGTCCCCTCTCCAGAACTGAAAGATCGGTTTTTAGATTGAACCTACTGAACGCCATAATATTAAAACCCAACTCCTTTAGCCGCTATTAAATTATTTTTACTACATTTATGCGGACTTAGACCCCAAATCTGATTCTTCATTTTTAACCAATTCATGATTTAAGTAAAGTATTAAGAAACTGTAACTACACAGCGGTGTGTGGGTATGTGGTGTTTTTAATACCCTTAATATATGCGCTGAATGAATGTAACTAAAAAAAAGAATGCAGACTTTAGAATATGAAAAAACAATAAACGAGAACAAAAGTTCCTATTATCCGGAATTTGAGGCGTATAAACAGGAAGTTTATTCTCCATATAACTAGTTGTGTGTAATGTAACCGAAACCGACAAATTGATTAAAATTTATGAGTGAAGCTGAATATTTTAAAACCTTTTGCGACAATTTAATTATTGGAACAGAAAAACGCTCGACAATTTCGAGAAGATATAAAGCGATTACGAATAGATTGAATACTGACTTTTGGGGAAGTCCAAGTGAAACGCTTTTTAGTAGATATGTTGGTTCTTACGGCAGAAATACTTCTATGGTAGACGAAAGCGATATTGATATGATTTTCGTTTTACCTGCTCACTTAAAAACCACTTACGATAATTATTTATATAATGGCCAATCATCTCTTTTGCAAGCAGTAAGAGATTCAATAAGAAAAACTTATTCAACTTCTAAATTGGGTGCAGATGGACAAGTTATCGCAATAAATTTTGCAGATAATATAAATTTTGAGGTTGTTCCTGCTTTTCAAAATGAGGATAAATCATACATTTTTCCTGACTCAAATAATGGAGGCTCTTGGAAAAAGACTAATCCTCATCCCGAAATAGATAAAGTAAATCAAGAAGACCCGAAATTAAATTACAACCTCAAAAGACTGTGTAAAATGACAAGAGCTTGGAAAGGCTTTTGTAATGTACCAATGGGAGGATTATTAATTGACACTCTTGCCTATAATTTTTTAAGTAATTGGGACAATAAAGACAAATCCTATCTGTATTATGATTTAATGGCAAGAGATTTTTTTAGTTATTTAAAAAATCAAAGGGAAACTCAAACATATTGGTATGCTTTAGGAAGTAATCAATTAATTTACAGAAAAGGAAAGTTTGAATATAAAGCTAAATTAGCCTATGACAAAGCTGTAGAAGCTATTGAATTTCAAAGAAATAAACAATACTATTCAGCTAAACAAAAATGGAGAGAAATATATGGATACAAATTCCCAAGTTAAAATACTTGAATCACAAATAAGAGAATGTTTTGGTAGAGTTGTTTGGTCTCACAAAACACAAGAAAAGTGTGCGGATATTATTTCTAACAGACACAATGTTATAAAATATATCCAAATTGTTTTATCAGCATTAACCACAACAGGTGTGTTAATTGCAGTATTTGGAGAAAACAAGATAATTGGAATTGTGACGGCAATTTTATCTGCAATCTTGTTTGCTATAAATACTTATGTAAAAGGTCACGATTTAGGAGAAATTGCACAAAAGCATTCTGAATCTGCTTCTGATTTGTGGAATGTCAGAGAAGAATATTTTTCTTTACTAACAGATATAAAAGCAGAAATTATAGAATTGGATGTGCTTATTGAAAAACGAGATTCATTAAAGGACAGGCTGAACAATATCTATAAAGGCAGTCCAAGAACAATAAATAAAGCATATAAAGAAGCTACAAAAGCCTTAAAATTAAACGAAGAATTAACACTTTCAAACGATGAAATAGATATGTTTTTACCGAATGAACTAAAAAAAGAAATTAACGAATAAAACACTACACACAACAATGGCTATAAGTAATTGCTTGTTCTTGCCTTCTTCTGTAAATATCTCCCTGCCGCAGGCAAATTCAGCTTGTATTTGCTGAATTAGGTGCCTAAAAACCTTTTCAAAAACCGCTTAATACGGATGAATTTATTATATTTGTACGTATAGATTAATTTTATGGATACGAAACTAACATTAAAGTTAAATCAGAAGATTATTACTGATGCAAAAAAATATGCTTTTGATAAAAAAATGAGTTTATCTAGGATTGTAGAAGCTTATCTTCAATCGCTTACGTCTGAAAAAAATGAAACTGATTTTGAAATTTCTCCTTTTGTAAAAAGTATGGCAACAGGTGTTAACATTCCGGCTGATTTAGATTATAAAGAAGGGTACTCAGACTACTTAATGGAGAAATATAAATGAGTAAAAGAATTTTTATAGATACCAATGTAATGTTAGATCTTTTGGGGGAGCGCCAACCATTCTATGAGTCCATAGCAAAAATAGCTTCTTTAGCAGAAAAAAAGATCTTAACTTTAGTCGTTTCGCCTCTATCATTTGCTACCGTGAATTATTTTCTTTCAAAATTTGAAAACTCAAAAAAAGCTCAAGAGAAATTAAGGAAATTTAATGTTATAAGTGAAATTTGTTTGCTTGATGCACAAACCATTGAAAAAGGCTTAAATTCTTCATTTCATGATTTTGAAGATGCACTTCAATATATCAGTGCAATTGATTCTAGCTGTGAATTAATCATTACAAGAAATGGGAAAGATTTTAAAAAATCATTGCTTGCTGTAATGTCTCCTGATGAATTTCTAAACAGTCTGATTAAAAATAAATTCCCAAGCTAACGCAAAAATCCTCTCGTAAAGTATCTAAAAAAATTACTTCACCTCCTCCAAATGGTCATCCCATTCTTTAGATTTTGGTTTATGGAGCTTGCCTTCAAACTTAGCAACAATCATAGACACGGTAGCATCGCCTGTGACATTTACCATGGTACGGCACATATCTAAGGGACGGTCCACTGCAAAAATAAGCGCCAATCCAATGGCTAATTTATCTGCTGGAAAGCCAACCGACTCTAACACAATCACCAACATCACCATTCCCGCACCAGGGACTGCTGCACTTCCGATCGACGCTAAAAGCGCTGTGAGAACAATCATTAATTGATCTGTAAACGTCAAGTCAAAATCCAAAGCTTGCGCAATAAACACAGCCGCTACCGCTTGGTATAAACTGGTACCATCCATATTGATGGTCGCGCCTACTGGTAAGACAAAACTAGATACTTCTTTATCCACGCCAAGGTGTTCTTCCACACGCTCCATAGTCACAGGAAGGGTTGCTGCACTACTGCTCGTAGAAAATGCTAATAACTGTGCTGGACTGATTTGTTTTAAAAACCACAGTGGGTTTCTTTTGGTGATCACAGAGACCAACACAAGGTAAAAACAAACCATCAAAAATAGACCACCTACTACCACTCCTGAATAAAACAGAAGGGCATATAACAGTTCAGGATCTCCTGAGGACACGACCACATTAGCCAACAAAGCAAAGACCGCAAAAGGCGCAGTGAGCATAATTAAATCCACCATTTTAAGCACCACATCATTCAAAGAATCAAAGAAATCTTTGAGGGGTTTGGCACTTTTTTCACCTACTAACAAGAGGGAAATCCCTAAAAACATCGCTAAGAAAATCACTTGAAGCATGAGTTTATTATTACTCAAAGCAGAGAAAGCATTATCCGGTACCATATCCACCAGAAAGTCCAAAGGACGGCTGGCTTGTTGACGACTGGCTTCCGCAATTTTTCCTTGCACACTGCTGTTGTCCGCATAAGTTTCAGTCAGTTTCGAAATGGTTTCAGTAGAAACGCCGTCTCCAGGATTGAGAGTATTCACTAAAATCAATCCAATGCTAATAGCAATCACTGTGGTGAGTACATAGATTATAATGGTTTTAAGACCAATAGATGCGAATTTTGAAATGTCTTTTAAATCTGAAATCCCTTTAATCAGCGACGCTAAAATCAGCGGGACTGCAATTAGTTTTAAGAGTTTTACAAAAATCGTCCCGATGGGTTTGATCCAACTCGCCACAAAATCAGCACCGCCTACTTCAAGCATTATAAAACCAAAGGTCACACCAGCGAGCATGCCTATTAATATTTTCCAATGTAGCGCAAGTGATTTCATATATGTTTGTATTTAAGTTCTAAGCTTTACTAAGCCGATTTAACAGCATAAAGTCGGCAATGACCAAGGCAGCCATGGCTTCAACAATGGGCACTGCACGCGGAACCACACAAGGATCGTGTCGGCCTTTTCCATGCATTTCAACTTCATTACCATCCTTATCGATGGTATCTTGGGCTTGCATAATTGTTGCAACCGGTTTAAAGGCCACATCAAAATAGATATCCATTCCGTTACTAATGCCTCCTTGAATGCCACCCGATAAATTTGTTTTGGTAGAACCATCGGCATTAAACGCATCGTTATGTTCGCTTCCTTTGAGTTGCGTGCCTTCAAATCCACTTCCGTATTGAAATCCTTTCACCGCATTGATAGATAACATGGCTTTTCCTAACTGTGCATGTAAACGATCAAAAACAGGTTCGCCTAATCCAACAGGGACATTTTTAATCACACAAGAGATCACGCCTCCAATAGTATCCCCTTCTTTACGAATGGCTTTGATTCTTGAAATCATTTGTTCAGCCACTTCAGAATCTGGACAACGTACATCGTTTGTTTCAGCATTGGCTAAATCTAAGTCTTTATAAGATTTATTAAGTGCAATCTCGCCAACTGATGAAGTATAAGCGTTTATTTCTATGGTTTGTAAAAATTGTTTTGCAATTGCACCGGCTACCACTCGACAGGCTGTTTCTCGTGCCGAACTACGTCCACCCCCTCTGTAATCACGTTGACCGTATTTTTCGGTATAGGTGTAATCGGCATGGCTTGGACGAAATACATCCTTTATATGGGTATAATCATTGGATTTTTGGTTGGCATTTTCAATGACAAAGCCAATTGGGGTTCCAGTAGTAATTCCTTCAAAAATTCCAGATAAAAATTGAACTGTATCGGGTTCTTTTCGTTGGGTCACGATGTTGGATTGTCCGGGTTTACGTCGGTCCATTTCGAGCTGAATTGCTTCAAAATCAATGGCAATCCCAGCAGGACATCCATCAATCACCCCACCTATAGCGGTTCCATGAGATTCCCCAAAAGTAGTCAGTTTAAAAATCGATCCAAATGCATTCCCTGCCATATACTAATTCTTAAGTCTTTAGAATGTAAAAGTAATTGTATTATTATAAAAACAAAAATTCCAACGCTACTAAGTGTTGAATCTTTTGACGAATTAAATTGAAATGCAGTTTTGGAGCGCTTCTTCATAAATAGCTTCATAAAAAGGAACTATTTTGTGAATATCAAATTTTGTTGCCGTGTCTTGAGCTCCTTTTTTGAATGTTTTTAAAACAGCATCCTCTTTAAGAATTTTGAGCGCATTTTGCGCCATTTCATCAATAGCTCCTACGGGACTTAAAAACCCAGAAATTCCTTGAATATTAACTTCTGGAATGCCTCCAGAGTCACTCGAAATCACTGGAACTCCAGAAGCCATGGCTTCTAAAGCTGCCAAACCAAAACTCTCTGTTTGTGAAGGCAATAAAAACAGATCACTAAAACATAAAATTTTATCCACTTCGCTGCTGTTGCCTAAAAACACAACCTTATCTTCTATGTTGTATGTTTCACAAAGCTGTTCCGCTTCTTTTCGCTCAGGCCCCTCGCCTACCATCATTAATTTAGCAGGGAGTTCTTTTTGAATTCTATAAAAAATTTCAATTACATCTGCAATGCGTTTGACAGGTCTAAAATTACTAACATGGGTAATTATACGTTCTGTGGGGAGAGCCAAAAGCGTACGGTTACATTCCTTATAGTTGTTTTTATATTTATCAATATCGATGAAATTAGGAACAACTTTGATCTCTTTTTTGGTGTTAAATAAACGTTGGGTATCTTCTTTTAAATTTTGAGAAACAGAGGTCACAGCATCTGATTTATTGATACTAAACGTGACGGCTGTTTTATAAAAAGGGTGGCTTCCTACTAAGGTGATATCGGTACCGTGTAAAGTGGTAACAATGGGGACATCTATCCCTTCTTCATGAAGCATTTTTTTAGCCATGTAAGCAGCATAGGCATGCGGAATTGCATAGTGTACATGCAAGACATCAATTTTATGAATCTTTACCATATCCACGAGTTTACTGGACAATGCCAACTCATAAGGTTGGTAATGAAACAAGGGGTATTCAGGCACATTGACTTCATGAAAATGCACATTGGAATTTAATAACTCCAATCGGACAGGTTGACTGTAGGTGATAAAATGTATCTCATGACCTTTGCGAGATAGCTCGAGTCCTAATTCCGTTGCCAAAACACCACTTCCTCCAAAGGTGGGATAACATACAATACCAATATTCATATTATTCTATAATTGATTCATAAATTAAACGCTGTATATCCGTTCTAATATTCCCTTTTGAAAGTCGATTCGTATCGGATTCTTGATAGGTTCTATTGGCCAAAAATACATAAACTATTTCTTCTTCTGGATCTGCCCACGCATAAGTGCCTGTAAATCCTGAATGTCCAAAGCTAGTCATTGACAAACAACCACAGGTCGGGCCTTCTTCTTCTAATTGAGGTTTGTCAAATCCGATCCCACGACGGTTTTCTTCATCACAATAATGACAGGTATTAAATGTGTTGAAGGTGTTTGGTGAAAAATAACGTTTGCCTCCGTAAACTCCTTCCTGAAGATACATTTGCATTAGCTTTGCCACATCATTGGCATTGCTAAATAAGCCTGCATGACCACCAACGCCATCTTGCATTGCAGCCCCCATATCATGCACATAGCCATGGACGGTATCATAACGAAAATAATCGTCTATTTCTGTGGGAATAATCTGGAATTTATTAAACTTCTCTAACGGTTTATAGGTCGTAAAATTGGCTCCTAATGATTTGTAAAAATGCTGCTGCACCAACGCATCTAAGGGTAAATCGTAGTGTTTTTCGATAATTAATTTTATAATATAGTAAGGTAAATCACTGTATCTATACTTTTTTTCTTGAAGCAGTTCTGAAGCGATGATTTTATTTTGAATACTGTCTCTAAAATCCTTTCGCAAGTACAGACGTTCATTTATTTTTATTGGAAATTTTTTAGAAGATTTTGTTTTGTAAAACTTGGGGTTTGGCTTTTGTGTAACCGAATCTAAGGTGGATATATAAAATGGAATCCATGGTTTTAGTTGCGCAAAATGAGACAGCATTTCTTGAATTGTAATAGCGTCTTTGTTGGTGTCTTTATAAGAAGGCAACAGCTCCCCCAAAGTAGAATCGAGACCAATGACCCCTGAATCAACCAATTCCATGAGCAAAGGAAGGGTCGCTAATATTTTAGTTAAGGATGCCACGTCATAAAGGGCATTAAACTTTACTTTGGAGGACTTTTTGTAGGTGTGATACCCAAACGATTTTTCGTAGATCACTTTTCCTTTACGCGCGACCAAGAGCTGAATCCCTGGGGTCATTTGTTCTGAGATAGCAAACTTAGCGATGGAATCAATTTTTTTTAAGCGTCTGGCATCCATCCCAACCGATACAGGCAATCCGTAAGTCAACCTATTTAAAGAATTTGTTTGAAGACCTTCTCCAACTTTGAAATCAATTCCACAACTCACTGGAAGCGACCCTTTGGCAGGCAAGGCTCCAAATATAATTTGAGCCGCTTTTTGCTGTGCAATCGGGCTGTTTTGATACGCCATTAAAATGCTTTCAAAATTCTCAAATGTATTGAAATCGTTCAACGCATACGGTTTTGCAAACAAAGTTAATATTACATTATTGGTTCGTGCTATTTCATAAAGCCATACAAGTTCCTTATCCGTAAATTCATAAGATTTCCAAGGATTTACATTGGATTTATGAAATCCAACAATCACAGTATTGTAGTTGCTTAAAGACGCAATCAATGCATCTAAATTAGTGGCATTCACGACCTCTACTTTCGTGTATTTTTTTAGCGAATTCACAAAGGGTGTTGCATCAGCATCTCCCATATTGACATAGGCGATTTTGTGTAATTCTAAATTTTTTAGTGGTAAATTATTATTTTTATTTTGAACCAGTGTGATTGCATTTTCCATCAATTCCCCATACAACAAATCGTCTTTTTGACGGTTCAAGTCCGCAACCAAGTTAGCCGTTTCAATAGGTTCAAATTCATGTAAACCCACCTTAAATTTAGCCCTTAATATTTTTTTGACGGAATGTGCTAAACGCTCCTCTGAGATAATACCCGATACCACGGCTTTTTCTAAAGCGGCTATGCCTTGAGTGACATCATTAGACATCAACATCACATCATTTCCAGCCAAAAAAGCCTGTAAATCAATTTCACCAGGGTCACTAAAATTAGAGGCACCTTTCATGCTGAGAGCATCTGTAAAAATCAAGCCTTTGAACCCTAATTTTTCTTTTAGTAAATCCGTCACAATTGGATATGACAATGACGATGGGTAATTGGGTCTTGAGTCAAGATTGGGCACGTTAAGATGTGCAACCATTACTGAAGATAAATTTTTTGAGATGAGTTTTTTGTAAGGATATAATTCAAGAGAATCAATACGTTCGGCTGAAAAATCAATGGTAGGAAGGGTTTTATGCGAATCGGAACTCGTATCGCCATGCCCCGGAAAATGTTTGGCATTTGCCAACACCCCAACACTTTGCATGCCTTCCATAAACGCCAAAGCACGCTTGGTAACTTCCTCTTTGTCTTCTCCAAAAGATCGGTTTCCAATGATTGGATTTTTGGGGTTGGTATTGATATCTACTACAGGTGCAAAGTTAAAATTCACACCAATCCGTTTGCAATGTTCTCCTATTTGAACCCCTGTTTGTCGAATGAGGTCTAAATTTTTTACCGCTCCTAAAGTCATATTCCAAGGAAAAGCATAGGTAGAATCTAAACGCATGCTCAGTCCCCACTCGGCATCCATCCCAACTAATAATGGGATTCTGGAAGCGGCCTGTAGTTCATTATTTAGAGATGCTTGTCGAACAGGTCCTCCATTTGAATATATAACCCCTCCTATATGATTGGTATCAATAAGCTTTAAAATTGATTTTTTTTTGGCTTGATCTTGATTTGAAAATACCTGAACCATGTACAACTGTCCTATTTTTTCTTTGAGATTGAGCGCATTATAGGTACTATCCACCCATTTGGTTTGCAATTCAAAATCTGGAGTCTCTAAAGGAGAACTCGATTCTTGAGCGATAAGAGATAGTGAGAAAATGAAACAAAAAAGTGTAAAAAAATGACGCATAAATGGTTTTAAAAAAGTGGCGGTTTAATCCCTTACCAAATTACTATTTTTAATGGAAACTCTTAATATTTTTAAGAGCAATTTAATAGTTCAAATTTATTTTTCTAAATTCAAACTCACTAATTGAATCAGAATGAGAAGGATACCCTAAATATTTATTTGTTTGTCCTGTTTATTTTTTTATATTTATGGTGGACTTAGACCTCAAATCTGATTCTTCAACAACCGATTCAATTTTTTAGTAATTTATTTAGATAAGGCGTTTACCCTGTAGTATGCCTAGATACAGCATACTCAAAACACGTTTGCGTATCACAGTTGTAAGACCAACATACTGTGAACATAGACCTAGAAATGTACCAACTAAAAAAAACAAGCACAGGAGTGTATATACAAGAATTCTCTGCAAACTAAAAAGCTATGAAACATACTTACCAAATACTTGGGATGAGTTGCAACGGGTGTCGCAATCATGTTGAAGAAATACTTTCTAAACTAGAGGGTGTTTTAAACGTAACAGTTGATTTAAAAAAAGCAGAAACTACAATCGACATGGAAACTCATATTCCATTAGAAACTTTTCAAGAGGTTTTGAAAAATGAGAGTGGCAGATACAGTATTCATAAACAAGGAGAACATCAACATTTAGAAACTAAAAAAGAAACACCCGCAAAAGGAAAAGGCACAGAAACATTTTATTGTCCTATGCATTGCGAAGGCGATAAAACCTATGACAAGCCAGCTGATTGTCCCGTTTGTGGAATGGATTTGGTCGAACAACATAGCCTATCAACAGAACAATGGACGTGTTCAATGCATCCTGAAGTTATAAAAAAAGAAGCCGGTTCATGTCCTATTTGCGGTATGGATTTATTACCAATAGAACCAGATGTTTCGGCAGAAGAAAAGACCTTTAAAACGCTCTTAAAGAAATTTTGGATAGCAGCTGTATTCACCTTACCTATATTCTTGATTGCTATGAGCGAAATGATCAATAACAATCCATTATACGATATAATAGAACAAAAATATTGGAATTGGATTCAATTAGCTCTATCCTTTCCAGTAATCTTTTATGCTACTTGGATGTTCTTTGAACGTGCTTATAAAAGTCTCAAAACATGGAATTTGAATATGTTTACACTCATTGGAATTGGTGCAGGTGTGGCTTGGTTGTTTAGTGTTTTTGGAATGTTTTTTTCAGATGTATTTCCAGCACAATTTAAAACTGAACATGGCGCTGTTCACGTCTATTTTGAGGCGGCAACGGTGATTTTAACTTTGGTGCTTTTAGGTCAACTTCTAGAGGCACGTGCACATAGCAAAACCAATTCAGCAGTCAAGCAATTGCTAAAATTAGCCCCTAACAAAGCTATAAAAATGGTAGCTGGAGAAGAAATTGAAGTCAGTATAGAGAAGATAGTAATAAATGATATTCTAAAAGTCAAACCGGGAGATAAAATCCCTGTAGATGGCGTTATAACCCAAGGCAAAACAACTATTGATGAATCTATGATTACAGGAGAGCCTATCCCTGTCAACAAATCTAGAGATGATAAAGTAAGCAGTGGCACAATTAATGGCAATCAATCTTTTTTAATGAAAGCCGAAAAAATAGGCAGCGACACCTTACTTTCACAAATCGTACACATGGTTAATGATGCGAGTAGAAGTCGAGTGCCTATTCAAAATTTAGCCGACAAAGTATCGAGTTATTTTGTGCCAATTGTGATGATTATTTCATTAATGACATTTGCAGTTTGGGCACTTTGGGGTCCAGAACCAGCTTATGTATATGCTTTTGTGAATGCCATTGCAGTTCTTATTATTGCGTGTCCGTGTGCATTAGGTTTAGCGACACCAATGTCTGTGATGGTAGGTGTTGGTAAAGGTGCTCAAAATGGAGTGCTCATAAAAAATGCTGAAGCTCTTGAAAAAATGGATACGATAAATACACTTATTGTTGATAAGACAGGAACTATTACTGAAGGACAACCTACGGTTGAGACTGTAGGTGTTTTTGGCGGTAATTTTTCCGATAATGAGGTACTTCAATACATTGTTTCATTAAATACAAACAGTGAACATCCGTTGGCAGAAGCAACGGTTAAATACGGAAAAGAACATAACGTAGAAATCTTAAAGTCTAATAATTTTAGTGCTGTTACAGGAAAAGGCGTTGAAGCTATAATAGGCCTTAAAAAGGTAGCCTTAGGAAATCCTAAAATGATGGAGTATGCAGAAGCAGACATTACATCAAAAATGAAGGGAGAAACTAAAACCTATCAAAAACAAGGTAAAACGGTTTCCTTTTTAGCTATAGATAATACTATTGTTGGCTATGTAGTTATAGGAGATAAGATAAAAGAAACAAGTGCCAAAGCTATTAAAGCACTTCTGCATAAAGGTATTGATGTCATCATGCTTACAGGCGATAATTATGATACAGCGGAAGCAGTAGCATCAGAATTAAATCTGACAGATTTTAAGGGTGGTATGTTACCCGAAGATAAGCTCAAAGAAGTTGAAAAACTACAAGCAAATGGAAAAGTGGTTGCAGTGGCAGGTGATGGGATTAATGATGCCCCAGCATTAGCTAAGAGTGATGTAGGAATTGCTATGGGAACAGGAACAGATGTAGCAATTGAAAGTGCTATGATAACTCTAATAAAAGGCGATTTGTACGGAATTGTAAAGGCAAGAAATTTAAGTAAGGCGGTAATGAAAAACATTAAGCAAAACCTGTTTTTTGCACTTATTTATAACACATTGGGGCTGCCAATAGCAGCAGGTGTTTTGTTTCCTTTTTTTGGAATACTACTTTCGCCAATGATAGCGGCATTAACAATGAGTTTTAGCTCGGTGTCGGTAATTGCAAATGCATTAAGATTGAGAAGAGTAAAACTTTAGTAGAAAAAGAGCAAACACAACGTCTTTAAAACGTGATACTCAGGCCTTCAATAAAATAAGTACTCCAACACATACACAACCTATTGAAGTATTGACATTATCTATAATCTATCAAGTTTAATGACACTAATTTTATAGTATATTTATCCTGGATTTTAGCAACAATTCTGTAAACCTAAAAAATACATTTATGAAATTATCTGAAGTTAAGCTCGTTTTAAAAAAATTAGACATGATTGGATTTCAATTGCCAAATGGGGAATTGGTCCCTAAACACTTTCATGTTACCGAAGTTGGAAAAATCACCAAACGTTTTATAGATTGTGGCGGTGTCGTAAGAAATGAAGAAGTTGCCAACTTTCAACTTTGGAATGCAGACGATTACAACCACAGACTGCATCCCGAAAAACTTCTTAATATCATTGAACTTTCTGAAAACGTTTTAAAAATAGAGGATTTAGAAATTGAAGTCGAATACCAAACACAGATCAATGACTCGGAAACCATTGGAAAATTTGGACTTGATTTTGATGGTCTGAATTTTTTGTTGACTACCAAACAAACCAATTGTTTGGCTCAAGACCAATGCGGCATTCCGGAAGGAAAACAAAAGGTTAAATTATCGGATTTGAATAAAGAGCCTTGTTGTGCCCCTGATAGTAATTGTTGCTAGATTTCAGAGTGTAGAGTGAAAATATAATTTAATCAAGGGAAACTAAAACTCACCGACTTAACCGATGATTATGAGCGAATTAAAACTTGTGTTTATTTGATAATAAATAATTTTTACTATATTTATACCAGACTTAGACCCCAAATCTAATTCTTCATAAACAGTCTATATAAAGCAACTTCTTGTTCTCTATAAAACAAAGAGCTGCAAATATAGCTTCGTTTGAAAAGGTGTTAAATTTGAAGGTTCTTTAATCAGCAATTATTAGGATGGTCTTAATGTTGCCCTTTATGTTAAATTATTTAAAAAAAACAGCCATGAAACGATCCCTTCTAATTGCATTTACCTTATTACTGTTTTTGAGTTCTAATGCATATTCTCAAGACCCCACGGATCCAAATTTTACAATTGACGAAACTACACTCATAAAAGATGAGTCGGGAAATAAAATCGACGTATTTCAATTAATGAAATTGATGGAGTCAGGAGAATGGACTATGGAGCCCGTACTCGACAAAGATGGAAACTTACTACATGTTCAGATGAGAAAAACAACTGAGGATGAAAAAAAGAAAATGGGACAAAGAACTTTCTTCCCCGATAGTTCAGATTTTATTGGAACACTAGCACCTGAATATGAAATGACTGATATTAATGGGAATGAAATTTCCTCTAAAAATTCAGAAGGAAAAGTAGTGGTATTAAATTTTTGGTTTGTGAGCTGTAAACCTTGTATTGCTGAAATTCCAGAGCTCAATGAAGTTTATGAAACGTACAAAAACAATAGCGAAGTTATTTTTGCTTCTATTACTTTTGACACAAAAGAAAAAGTAGATGTGTTTTTAGAAAAACATCCGCTGCAATATCCTGTTGTTTCAGATGCTAAAGAAATCTGTAATTTATTTAATACCACGACATACCCAACAAATGTGGTGATTGACAAAAATGGATATTTTTATGACTATATAAGTGGAGGCTTCCCTAAAATTGGACATCAAATATCCAATTCAATTCGGAAGGCGTTGGAGTAGAAATAGGAGGTTCTAAAGGCTACTAAAGTTATTATTTTAGAATGATCCTGTTCATCTTAATCAACTTTGGAATAGTAATTGTAATCACAATTAAAAAACATAAATAATATATAAAAAACATGAAAGCTTACCTTACAATCGCAATTATTATTGCAGGCACCTTTGTTGGATTCACCCAAACTAAAAATTTTATTGATCAACCCTATTTAGAAACAACTGCCAAGGTTGACTCATTGGTGCAACCCGACCGTATTTATGTATCTATTCTCATTCAAGAAAAAGATGATCGAAATAAAACATCTTTAGAATCGCAAGAACAACTGCTCGCTGAAGTTTTAGAAAACTTAAATATTGATCTTAAAAAACAGTTGAAGATTGAAGACCTCGCTAGTAATTTCAAAAAATATTTTTTAAGAAAGAAAAGTGTTCTCAAATCTAAAGCATTTGAACTGGTAGTTTATGATGGACTCACAGCAAGTAAAGTGTTAATCCATTTAGAAGCAGAAGGTATTTCTAATGTGCAACTAACAAAAACAGAATATTCAAAAACGGAGGCTTTAAAAATGACTTTACGTTCAAAAGCAATCCTCAAAGCGAAAGCACAAGCAACGGCCTTGGTTAGTCCTCTAGACCAACAGCTTGGTAAAGCAATTTTTATTTCTGATAAGTATTATAACAATTCTTCCTATCCAAGAAATGGACTTTTAAGGATGGAGTACACTACTGATAGGAAACTGGCGGCTCCGATTGATGTTGAATTTTCTGGTATTAAAATTGAATGTGAAGTCATGGTTCGATTTACTATTAACTAGCGAAATTATGACCTCAAAAAATATCATTTTTATACAACACTACAAGACAACAATTGGAGAGTTAATCATTGGATGTTTTGAAAATCAAATATGTGTCTTAGACTACCGGTACCGAAAAATGCGATCTCAAATTGACAAACGTATTCAAACAGGGTTAAACGCGGTTTATTTAGAAAAAGAAATACCTCTTTTGAGAGCTACTCGGCTCCAAATTAAAGACTACTTAAATGGAACCCGAAACGTGTTTTCATTGCCCATTAAAATGATAGGTACGCCATTTCAATTAAGTGTTTGGAGAGCTTTAATTTCCATCCCTTATGGAACAAGAATATCGTATTTAGAATTGGCAAAACAAATTGGAGATGAAAAAGCAGTAAGAGCTGTGGCCACTGCCAATGGCGCCAATGCTATTGCACTTATCATCCCTTGCCATAGAGTGATTGGATCAAATAATAAACTAGTGGGATATGCTGGTGGAATCTCTGTTAAAAAGAGTTTATTACAGCTAGAACTCGCACATTCTCAAAATCCAAACGAATTGCCCTTTGAGGCTACTGAATAATTTTAAACAAAACGGCTGTGCCAACTTTCAGATGCAGGGACTTCCCAAAACTCCAAATATTCTGCTTTAGAATTTACAAGGTTATTAAACACTATTGTATTTTTGGAAACAGCCTTATCTTTCGCCATCTTTTTAAAATCAGTTAGTGTTTTATAAGCCACATATTCTCCTTGTTTGTAGGAAACATTCATTTTATCCATCAAATCTACATTGTATGCGACTTCAAGTTCTTGAATAAATTTCACAGAAGCATCAATAGAACAGCCCGTAGCGGCATTCATTTCTTGATCCAAAGCAATGACTATAAAACGTTTGTATTTAATCTCAAACCCTGATTGGAGGTCGGCTCCATGTGCCGTCCAACCTTGTAAAAATACAGTTAATTTTTCTGAGATTTCTTCTAATTCAGAATCAGAGAAAGAGCGGTTGCATTGGTAGATCCAAACACGAGCGGTTTCAGGAAGGGTTTCAAAATTAACAAGCATTTGTTCTTGGAGTATTATATTTTATAAATCGTTCGCATTTGCAATCAGTTCAGCCACATCCATGACTTCAATCTGACCTTCTGCTTTATTCTTAACACCATCTGTCATCATCGTATTACAAAAAGGACAGCCAGCAGCAATGATTTGAGGTTTAACGTCCATAGCTTGTTCTGTTCGTTCGATATTAACTTCTTTGTTCCCCGGCTCGGCATCTTTAAACATTTGGGCACCACCAGCGCCGCAACAGAGTCCTTTTTTACGGCAATTTTTCATCTCTACAAGTTCTGCATCCAACTTTTTAATCAAGTCACGAGGGGCTTCATAGACATCATTAGCCCTCCCTAAATAACAGGGGTCATGAAATGTAATGCGTTTGCCTTTAAATTTTCCACCTTCAATCGTTAACCGCCCTTCATCAAGCAGACTCTTCAAAAACTGAGTGTGGTGCATCACTTGATAATCACCTCCTAGAGAAGGATATTCATTTTTGAGCGTATTAAAACAATGTGGACAAGCAGTTACAATTTTTTTAACCTCATAAGCATTCAATACTTCGATATTGGTAACTGCTTGCATTTGAAATAAAAATTCGTTTCCAGCACGTTTGGCGGGGTCACCAGTACAGCTTTCTTCGGTTCCTAGTACCGCAAATTCAACTTCTGCTTTGTGTAATAATTTCACAAAAGCTTTGGTTATTTTTTTGGCACGGTCGTCAAAACTACCCGCACAGCCAACCCAAAACAAAACTTCTGGCTGTTTGCCTTGGGCCGTAAATTCGGCCATTGTAGGAACTTTTAATACATCGCTCATTGTCTAAATATTAATCGTGTTGACCGTCGTCAAAGACTTCGATCGTTACTTCTTTTTCTACTAAGTCGGTAAATTTACCATTATAACGTGTTGCTTTTACTAAATGATTATCAATCCAATGGTAGTTTCCACCTCTTGGCTTGCCCATTAAAAGGCTGTGATAATTGAAACCGTGTTGTTTTAACCAATTTTGAGTCACTTCTCTGTGTGATTCTGTTCGGGATGTGAAAAAGCAAATCATATGGCCTTCTTCATACCAGCCATTACACGTTTTTAAAGCATCTAAAAAAGGCAAGCAAGTTGCCATACGCTCTGGTTCTTCATTAGGAACATCTTCAGTAATAGTACCGTCGATGTCTATTAAATAATTTTTTACACCCCCTGGAAGTACTGGACTAATTAGTTCTCCAGCTTCCACTTTTTCGTGTAATAATTTATCTGCTTCTTCTCTTTTCATAATTAATTTTAATTGATATTTTTTTACTCGTTTTTCCAGTTTAATCGGTCCATTTGATTGTAAGGCCAAGGGGCACCATTATTTTCAATATTAGACATCATGGTGTTTAGCTCCATTGGAGCAGCACTTTGTTCCATAACTAAATAGCGACGCATTTCAAGAATAATAGAAAGTGGATCGATACTTATTGGACAGGCTTCCACACAAGCATTACAACTTGTACAAGCCCATAATTCTTCGTTGGTTACATAATCGCCTAAAAGTTGTTTCCCATCGGGTACAAACTCGCCTTTATTGGCATCAATATTAATTCCTACTTCAACCAAACGATCTCGTGTATCCATCATGATTTTTCGTGGGGATAGTTTTTTACCTGTTTGATTGGCAGGACATTCGCTTGTACAGCGACCACATTCTGTACAGGAATAGGCATTTAAAAGTTGTATTTTATTGAGATCTTGAACATCACTTGCTCCAAATTTATCAGGAACAGCACCCGCGTCATCCGTAGCTGCAAAAGGATCGACGTTTGGGTCCATCATTAACTTAACTTCGTTAGTGACGGCTTCTAAGTTATTAAATTGACCTTTGGGGTTTATGTTGCCAAAATAGGTGTTTGGAAAGGCCAATAATATATGTAGATGTTTTGAATAGTATAAGTAATTTAAGAATACTAAAATCCCTGTGATGTGCATCCACCAAGCAACACGTTCAATCAAATGGACATTAAGACCTTCAAATAGGGGAGCAAAAAATTGACTAATCACGTTCCCAGAATTCATGGATTGAAATTCAGCATCGGTTGCATTCATTAGAATAAACAAGCCCATGAGTACAATTTCGAAATAGAGGATTAAGTTTCCATCTAATTTGGGCCAGCCTTTCATTTCGGAGCTCAAGAAACGTTTGATTTTAACCACATTTCTGCGAAACCAAAAAATCACGACAGCAATAAAAACCAAAGTAGCAAGAATTTCAAAAGTCCCAATTAAAACTCCGTAAAGACTTCCAATTCCAGAAAATATGCGGTGGGTTCCAAACAACCCGTCTATGATAATTTCTAAGACTTCGATGTTTATAATTACAAACCCTATATATACAATAATGTGAAGGATTCCAGAAATTGGACGCCGTACCATTTTGCTTTGACCCAAAGCTATACGAGCCATGTTTTTCCAACGTGTCTTGGAATCGCCACTAATATCTACACTTTTACCAAGGTAAATATTTCGTTTTAGTTTGCGAATATTCCAAGCAAAAAAACCAACACCTATAAAAAGGATGATTGCAAAAATTACATTTGGCAAAAAGTTCATTTGGTTAATCTATGTTATTTATTGTTCTTTAGTTCGTTTCCTTCAGAATCGTATTGTTTGGCTTTTTTCCCAAACAAAGAGAAATGCACATAACGTTTTGGATTTAGCTTCATATCTTCTAAAAGTTGTTCCAATTGTTTGGTTGCTCCTTCTAGGTTGTTATAAACTGCATCATCTTTCATAAGTTTACCAACAGACCCTTCACCATTTTCGATAGTACTTAATAATTGGTCAAAACTAGAAATCGTAGATTTTAAATTAGCCATAATAGTATCTAAATCAGCCGCTGCCAAGGAAGAACTTAATCCAGTTAAATCTTCAGATATTTTATTAAAATTAGTGATTGTTTCACCAATTGATGATGAATTGTCAACCATTAAATTATTTAGGGATTCCGAAGTAGATTTAAACGAAGATATTGTTGAACTTAGTTCGGCAATACTCAGTTTGATGTTTGCCTTGGTTTGAGAATCAAAAAGTGTGTTGAGATTTTCTAATAACGTATCAGCACTAACCATCATAGTCTCTATTTTCTCTTGTAATGGAGTCAATCGTTGATTCACCAAATCAGTGAGTCCCGGTTTAACATCGGAACTTAATATGTCTCCAGATTCTATATTAGGGGCTCCATCAAAGGCTGGTACAATTGCAATGGCTTTCCCTCCAATAAGACCCGCTTCATAAAGTTGAGCTGTACTGTTTTTTGAAAATTCGAAGTCGCTATTAATAAGCATATTGACATTTAATTTCCCTGATAGATCGTCTGTGAAATCTATGGATTGAACTTTCCCTATTTTATGACCATTAATAGTAACCGCAGCAGATGGCGCCAGTCCTTCAACATTGTCATATACTGCAGTAATATGTTTAGAATTATCAAGAATATTTTCACCTTTTAGATAGTAAAAAATAAAGATAAAAAGTAATATTCCTGAGATGACTAAAAAAGCCGTTTTTATTTCCTTAGATAATTTCAATATAATAGTTTTTTCTTCTTACAAATTTAATAATAATATTGAAATAATAGGGTCTATTATTCCGTAGATTTTAAGGCGGTTTTAATTGCTATTTTTTTACCGTTTTTATAAGCTACAACAAAAGCTTCTTTATAACCTTTTACGAGTGCTTCTTTTTGAAGCAGTACCACTGCGTCATAACTTGAAGTATTGCCATAAAAATAACGATATATCGATTTTGACTTCGTTCGTGAAATGTTTTTTAACCCGTTAAAATTATACGATTTAGTGGCTAGTCTTTTAGAACCAGCCGCAATTTGAACTTTATAAACTATAGAAGTATCCGTATTATCTGAGCTGTCATCATTTTCGGTAGCCTTTATTGGTTCGGAAGTTGTTGTATCTTCTTCATTTGGAGGCGCAGTCTCTTCAATAAATAGTTCTGTATTCAAACTCGATTTATATTCAATGATAGCATCCGAGATACTTTTTGAAATATTATTATTTCCTACAACAGAGTTTAGATAATCTCCTTCATTTTTATTGGTTATAAAGCCTGTTTCAACTAAAACACTTGGCATGTAGGTGTTGTGTAATACCCAAAAAACAGCTTGTTTAACCCCTCTATTTTTACGTTTGAGCCTGTTTGTAAAATTGTCTTGAATATTTCGAGCTAATAAAATACTTTGATCCAAATAATCTTCTTGCATAAGGGTCAAACCAATCAAAGTTTCAGGTGAATTCGGATCAAAACCTGCATAGTTAGTTTCGTAGTCATCCTCATAAAAAATAACTTCGTTTTCTTCTTTAGCGACTCTAAAATTAGAATCATTTCTCCCTAATCCTAAAACATAGGTTTCGGTGCCATAAGCTTGAGAATTGTGAGCGTTGCAATGTACGGACACAAACAAATCAGCATCTGCTTTATTTGCAATCTTAGCCCGTTGTCTTAATTCGATAAACACATCAGTTTGTCGCGTATAGATAACTTTTACGTTTTTATGTTTTTTTAAATTTTCACCTATTTTTAACACAATTTTCAAAGCAATATCCTTTTCTTTATATCCGAAGTTGGTAGGTCTTCCAGGATCTTTACCACCGTGACCGGCATCTAAAACGACAATAAATGGTTTGTTATTATTTTGTGTGTATCCTTTGAAAATTCCAAAAAATAAAAGGAAGACTAAAAATAATTTTATTTGCTTATGCATGTTGATTAATTTGACTGTGAATCGATTGATTAAAATCTGAAAATCAAAAAAAAATATCCGTAACTTTGGTTTTTCAAAAATCGAGCCATTTAATACAAAAATACTCTTAAAAGCATTGAAAACAAGATTCTTTCAACTAGTTTTTTCTTTAAGTTTTACAGTGTTTACTAACACTACAGGCATGGCTCAGGATATTCCGAATCCAAAACCTACGACAGAAATTCCTGCTTCTAAGGAGTTGGAAGTTAAAAATGACTCCATTTCTACACAGGAATTAAAACGCATCGAAACAGATTCTATTGTAAATGACAGCCTATCACAACCAAAAAAACTATTAGAAGCCATAGTTACCTACAAGGCAAAAGACTATACATCGGTCAATCAAAAAACACAACAAATATATCTTTATAATCAAGCTGAAATCCAATATAAAGACATGGATATCAAAGCAGGGGTGATTGTTATTGATTATGGAAAAGACATTGTTTATGCCGGACGATTAAAAGATTCGCTAGGAAATTACAGCCAACACCCTGTGTTTAAACAAGGCAGTGATGTTGTGGAACCCGATTCTATTGCTTTTAATCTAAAAACAAAAAAAGCCCTGATTTGGAATTCTAAGACGGAGCAACAAGGTGGACGTATTATCTCTGATTTGACTAAAAAAGAAAATGACTCTGTCTATTTTGTGAAGCGTGCCAAATTCACTACGTCTGATAATATAGAAAATCCAGAGTATTATTTTTTGTTACGTAAAGCAAAAATTGTGCCTGGCAAAAAAGTAGTTACGGGACTTACAAATTTATTTATTGCAGACGTCCCCACTCCTATTGGATTGCCGTTTGCTTTTTTTCCACTTTCTAAATCTCGTACTTCGGGGGTTCTCTTTCCTTCGTTTGGAGAACAAAATGATCGCGGATATTTTCTTCAAAATGGAGGCTATTATTTTGCGATTAGTGATTATTTTGACCTAGCAGCGCTTGGGGATTACTATACAAATGGGAGTTATGGAATTCGCCTCGAAAGTAGTTATGCAGTACGTTATAAATTTAGAGGTTCGTTAAGTTTTAGATATGAAAACCTCATCAATAGCGAACGTGGATTTCCAGATTATTCAAAAAGTACGATCTATAATTTACGATGGAATCAAAGTCAAGATTCAAAGTCAAGTCCTAATTCTCGGTTTTCTGCTTCTGTGAACTTAGGATCTAGCACCTATTTTCAGGAGTCTGTAAATCAGCTAAATTCCTCAAACTTCCTAAATAACACCCTATCTTCGTCTGTTTCGTATTCCAAAACATTTCAGGGCGAGCCTCAAGTAAATGTAAGTTTATCAGCTACACATTCTCAAAATACAAATACACAAGTCATCAATATGACGTTGCCGACATTCCAAGGCAGTGTTGATAGAATTTACCCCTTTGCACCCAAAACAGGAAGTAAAAAAGGAGCGATTGATAATATTAATTTTCAATACAATGTGCGTGGAGAAAATCGTATTCAGACATCAGATTCTTTATTTTTAACGGGTGCTATGTTTGATGAAGCGAAAGCTGGGTTTCAACACACCATTCCTTTGAGCACTAATTTCAAAGTTTTTAAACATTTTAGCATGACTACTAGTGCTAATTATAAAGAAAACTGGACTTTTAATACGATCAATAAATCGTACGATACAGAAACTCAATCGGTCGTTACAACTCCCTTAAAAGGGTTTGATTCTTTCCGGACTTATAATTTTAGCACTAGTGTTGGAACCACCGTTTATGGAATGTTTGATTTTGGAGAAGATAAAAAAATACAAGCCATTCGCCATGTAATGCGACCGTCTGTGAGTTATAATATCAACCCCTCTTTTGAAAAATACTATGAAACCTATGAAGTCATAAGTGCCGATGGGGTCACAACCGATCAGGTTGATTATACACGTTTTGAAGGGTCTTTATTTGGAACTCCAGGAAAAGTCTATTCAAGCTCTGTTGGTTTATCACTTAATAATAATTTAGAAGCCAAAATTCGTGATAAGGATAGTACTGCGACAGAAGCTAAAAAAGTGTTTTTATTGAATTCATTAAATTTTTCAACAAATTATAATGTTGCTGGTGACTCTTTAAACTGGAGTCCTGTACGAGTTTCAGGGGGAACACAGCTGTTTGATGATAAATTAAGCGTGAATTTTGGAGCGACTTTAGATCCTTATGCATTAGACAATAACAACACTAAAATTAATACTTTCAACATTGATAATGGTGGAAGTTTATTTAGATTGTCCAGTGCAAATATGACCATGAGTTATAATTTGTCCAGTGATTCTTTTGAAGACAACAATCAAAACGATGCTGCTGCAAGAGATCAATCCCTTAGAAGTGGGGGGCGTGCCGATGATTTATTTGGAAAATCGCAAGATTATGCAGACCAACAGATCAATAACAGAGATCAATCTGAAGAGGTAACTCCAACAGATCTTTACAACTACAAAATCCCATGGAGTTTGCGACTTGCATATGCTGTTAATTACAGCAACACAAGACGTCAGAATGAAATATCATCGCATTCTTTGATGTTTTCTGGGGACATAGAACTGTCTCCACGATGGAGCGTTGGAGCGTCTTCTGGATACGACCTAAAGAACAAAGGCTTTACGTATACTCAATTACGTTTTGAACGTGATTTGGAAAGTTGGAGAATGAATTTCTCTTGGATTCCTTTTAGCAATCGAAGCTCATGGAATTTCTTTATAGGAATTCGATCAAGTATATTGAAAGATATCAAATACGAAAAGCGAAAACAACCTGACAAGCAATTGTAAAAATATGAAGCATTCCTAATCAGAACTTGGCACTCAAGAAAAAGAGGTAGTGAATGTAACGTAGAAATAATAAATACTAAACTAAGACATGAAAACTATTATAAGCACTGAGAAAGCACCACAACCTATAGGCCCTTACAGTCAAGCTGTTTTAGTGGGAAATATGTTATATACTTCTGGACAAATTGCATTAAATCCAGAAACAGGTGAATTGGTAACAGATTCTATAGAGCAAGAAACGACTCAGGTTATGAAAAATCTAGAAGCAGTTTTAGAGGCTGCTGATATGACTTTTGAAAATATAATTAAGGCCTCTATATTTATTTCAGATATGAATTCTTTCGCGGCGATTAATGCTGTTTATGGACAGTATTTTAACGAGGCTACTGCACCCGCAAGAGAAACGGTGGAAGTCGCAAACTTACCAAAATTTGTAAATGTAGAAATTAGCGTAATTGCTGTAAAATAATCAATTAAGAGAAGAGCTTTTGGCAATTTCTGCATGGTAATTAACCAAACCTTCTATTGGACGTCTTTCAAAATTTCCGACAGTAAAACCGTATTCTTGAGCAACAGATTTGATTTCATCTTGTGTAAAATAAGCAATAGAACCTGCAAAATGTACAGGAACGGTTTTGATTTCTTCTTTATATTGTAGAATCATGGTTTCTACAAATTCCCGAAGTCCTTGTTTTATCACGTTTTGAATATAATCGGATTCTTTGTTGAGTATCAAAAATTCAGCAAACGTTGCTAAATAGGCATTTGGATTTGGTTTTTTATAGAGTGCTTTTTTAATTGCATCTTCATTAACATCGTAACGAGTTTCAAAAACTAACTTCAAGTCATGAGGCATTTGATTAAAATAGTAATCTCTTAAAAGTTTTCTCCCAAAATAATTACCGGATGCATCGTCCATTATTGAATATCCAAGCGAGGTAACTCTTTGATCTACTTTTTCACCATCATAATAGGTACAGTTGGAACCTGTTCCTAAAATACAAACCACGGCAGGTCGGTGAGACACTCCAACGGTTGCATAAATAGCTGCATACGTATCTTCTTCTACAACTACTTCAGCATTTAAAAAAATAGATTCTAAAACATCTTTAAGCATCTTGCTTGGTTTTTCGGTACCACAGCCAGCGCCATAAAAATAAACATGGGTAACGTTTAATTTATTATCATAAATTATGTCGTTTGCCTTGATGACATTAAATGCATCTGTGTCCGAAATAATAGCTGGGTTTAAACCTTTGGTACGTTGCTTTTCAAAAATTGGTTCTCCAGTTTCTGTATCAATTGCAATCCAATCACATTTTGTGGAACCACTGTCTATTATAAAAATCATATTTTAAATATATAAAAAAAAGAGGTTGTCTTAAAATTAAGGAAATCTGTCTTTCTGAACTCATTTCAGAATGACAAAACTAAGCCTTTCCAGACAGCCTCTTTTTTAAAGTTACGTGATTATATCACACTAATATAATGTGCTAGGTCTACTAATTTAGCAGAGTAACCATATTCGTTATCATACCAAGAAATCAATTTAACAAAGTTATCATTTAATCCCATACTTGCGTTGGCATCAAATGTACTGGTCTTTGTTTCTGATACAAAATCTTGAGATACTACACCTTCTTCTGTATATCCTAAGATTCCTTTTAATTCATTTTCAGAAGCATGCTTAATTGCTGCTTTTACGTCTTCAAAAGAAGCACCTTTTTCTAAACGACATGTTAAATCAACAACCGATACATCTACCGTTGGAACTCTAAAAGCCATTCCTGTTAATTTTCCGTTTAGTTCTGGAATCACTTTTCCTACTGCTTTTGCAGCTCCTGTAGAAGCTGGTACAATATTATTTAAGGAAGCACGTCCAAGTCTGTAATCTTTTCTTGAAGGTCCATCCACTGTAAATTGAGTTGCTGTAGCAGCGTGAACAGTCGTCATTAATCCTTCAACGATTCCAAAGTTATCATTGATTACTTTAGCAAGCGGTGCTAAACAGTTTGTTGTACAAGATGCGTTTGAAACGATCGTGTGATCTGCAGTAATTTCATTGTGGTTTACACCCATTACAAACATTGGTGCATCAGCAGATGGTGCAGAAATAGCAACTTTTTTAGCTCCAGCAGCAATATGCTTCTGAGCTCCTTCTAAATTTGTGAAGATACCTGTACAATCTAAAACAACGTCTGCACTAACAGCGTCCCATTTTAAATCTTCTGGATTGCGCTCAGCAGAAACACGAATTTCATTTCCGTTAACTACTAAATTTCCATTGTTGACTTCAATAGTTCCCTGAAACTGGCCGTGAACAGAATCATATTTAAGAAGATATGCTAAATGCTCTACATCTAACAAATCATTGATTCCAACAACTTGTACATCAGATCTACCTGCAGCAATACGAAAAGCAATTCTTCCTATTCTACCAAATCCATTAATTCCAATTTTTACTTTTGACATTTTATTTCTATTTTAATTAATTCGTTATTAAATACTCATGATGTCTGAAACTCTTAAAAGCTCAGCATCTATTGTTGAATGTCCTTTGACCGCTTTGTCAATAGGATATAATTCTAATTTATTGTTGACAGTCCCTACCATATAATTGAACTTACCTTCTAGTAAAGACTCTACCGCTTTGACCCCCATTCGGGAGGCTAAAACTCTATCAAAACAGGATGGTGATCCACCTCTTTGCATGTGTCCTAAAACAGATACCCGAACGTCGTAACCTTCAAGGTTTTCCTCAACATAGTCTCTTAATTCAAATACATTTTTACCTGTTTTATCGCCTTCAGCTACGACCACTATACTTGAAGATTTACCAGTATGTCTGCTTTTCTCCAAGGATTCTAAAAGACGGTCTAACCCTAAATCTTCTTCGGGAACTAGAATTTCTTCGGCTCCAGAACCAACGCCAGCGTTTAAAGCAATATGACCCACATCGCGCCCCATAACTTCAACAAAAAACAAACGTCTGTGAGAACTGGCAGTGTCACGAATTTTATCAATTGCTTCTACCGCAGTGTTAAGAGCTGTATCATACCCTAGTGTATAGTTGGTTCCAACAATATCATTGTCAATTGTACCTGGAATTCCAATTATAGGAAAGTTAAATTCTTCATTGAAAATCATACCCCCTGTAAACGTTCCATCACCACCAATTAATACCAAGGCGTCAATCTGTTCTTTTTGGAGTTGTTCATATGCTTTTTTACGGCCTTCTTTGGTTCTAAACTCTTCCGAACGTGCAGACTTTAAAAAAGTTCCTCCTTTATTAATAATATGATTTACACTTCGCGCATTCAAAGGTTCAAAGTCCCCTTCAATCATTCCTTCATATCCTCTGTAAATCCCTACACATTCAATATTATGATATGCACAGGCACGCGCCACAGATCGTATTGCTGCATTCATCCCTGGTGCATCGCCACCGGAAGTCATTACACCAATTCTTTTTATATTATTTTCCATAGTTGTAATGGTTTAATGTTGTAAAATTAATAAACTTATAAGTTAAAAAAACGTAAGTAGGACTCAATTTTCTTTTCTTCTTTAAATTCAAACGTTTTCGTTAATAACTATTTGATTTTAAAGCTAAAAAATTAATTATTAGTAGGATTTGATGGGGTGTTTTCTTTGAAATTGATATAATCTGGAAGCCCTGAATCAGCTTTTTTTTCAGCATTTTCAGCCTCAGTTTGTTTATTTTTATTTTTAAATAATTCTTCAAACAATTCTCTGAGATTATCAAATTCTATATTGTAGGAAATACCTATACCTTGAGTGTACCCTATTTGCTCTCCAAAATTTTGAATACTATTTTCTCTGTTGAAAAATTTGAGAGACAGTGTACGGTCTTCATTTAATAACACTTCTACTTCAAAATCTCCTGCCACAGTAGTTTCACTAACCCCTCCAACAGGAACCCCAACCTTTCCGTTGATGAGTACGTTATCACTTAACTGGGTTGATAAGGTAACCCCTACCCGACTGTCGGTTTCATACTCAGGGGTGGTTTTCCCTAAATCGACATCAATTCCTAACTTAACTTTATTATCATCGTCTGAAAACAAATCGTTCAACATATTGGTAACACCATCGGAAACGAGTCCAAAAGCATCTTGTGAATCTAAAGTCAGTTCGCTTCTAAAAGAGCCGGTTGCCAAAAGTGACAAAGCCTGAAATTCTCGTTTGTCTTTATCTCTTAATCGATCCGCCAACTCACTATTTAATGTTGAATTAATATTTGGAAAACGTATGTCAAAGTTTAAATCTGGTTTTTCTAATTCCCCTGTTAAATGAATTTCAACTTCAGTAGGAATGCTTTGATTGATGGGGTTGTCTAGAAGCGTGGAAGGATTCACACTGATACCATCATAAAGAGCTTTAATATTTATTTCGGCACTCAGAGGGTTTCCATTCCAAGCCAATGTACCATCTTTAATTACTTTAAATTGTTTTTGGATAAATTGACCAAATGAAAAGTTATAAATTCCCGATAGCACAATAAAATCCCCAAACATTTGAAACTTCCCTTTGGTGTTGATTTGTGCTAACATACTTCCATTTCCACGCCCCATAATAGAGCTTCCCGTCTCTTTATCTAATACAATTT
The DNA here is from genome assembly GCA_018608765.1 of Flavobacteriaceae bacterium. Classification (GTDB taxonomy): domain Bacteria; phylum Bacteroidota; class Bacteroidia; order Flavobacteriales; family Flavobacteriaceae; genus Hel1-33-131. The sequence continues at coordinate 14,440 of JABAYY010000034.1, read as the reverse complement.
CAATTTCGGCATTGTCGTTAATATCCATATTAAACTCCATCTCTACACCTGAAATATCATCCACCACTAAAGTCTGACCTGTAATTAAATTCGATTTTTCTTCTGGACTCAAAAAATGAATGTAAGAGTTTTCGGCTAAAATCTCATTGTCACTTAACGGTATTTTAAATATCGTTCCTTTTGAAGTCGTTACATTTGCTTCTATAAACAATTGATCTGTAGGACCTGAAACATCAATCGATCCGTCCACAAAAGCAGTTCCATAATAGATTGATTCGTCTTCTAGGTCTGTATTTAAAACCAATAAACGATCCGAATCTATTTGAAGGTCTAAAGCCCATTTTGAAAAATTATTATGACTGATACTACCATTTAAAAACGCTTGGGATTCATAATCGATATCGACCATTAACGCTTTATCAAAAATAAAACTTTGTTCCTGTAGTTTGACTTTTGTATTGTTTTGAAATGCATAATCAACGTTTAGGTATGGAATTGCAAGCCCACCACTATTGAGACTAAGAAATCCATCTATTTGTGGTTTCTCAAGTTGACCACTTACATTAGCAACTCCCGAAACATCTCCTCTAATATTTGTAATCACTCCTGCACCAAAAGGATTTAAGGGATTTAAAATAAATTCATTGAAGTTAATATCTAGATTAAGCTCTGAATCTTTTCCAGAAACATCCAAAGAACCAACCACAGATAATGATTCCAAGTCGCCTTCTTTCAAAGATACATTGACATCATAATTAGTCAACGATTGATTGCCTTGAATATCCGCCTTAAAAGATCCTAAATTAAATTCATTAAGCGATAAATCATCAATAATCAAACTGGACTTTGGAAGATACACACTTTCTAACTGAGTGATATTTAATTGCCCATTCAGATTACCTCCAAGTTTTAAATCTTTGATGACTGGAGTTACTTTAGCTAAATCAACATTTGTGAAATCAAGATTGATATCTTTATTCTGGTTCCCCAGAACAACGCCATTCAAAAGAATGTCTTCACTAGCGTAAGTCATGTTTATATTATCAATAATTATTTCTTCAAAAGATCTGTCAAATACAATTTTGTTTTGTTTGTCTTGTGCTCCATTTAGAAGCCATGGCGTATTTTTAAAATTGGCATTCGATTTTTTCAACCCAACAACTGATTTATTGTTTTCATCAATTGTATAATAGAGATTTAAATCAAAAGCATCTTTAGAATTTTTACCACCATTAAACTCAGATTTAACATATAAGGTGTCGTTTAGGGTCACATTAATCAGACTAAAATTTGATGCACTATAATAAGGGGTCGCCAGACTGTCAACCTCTACATAAGAGTTAAATAAAGGATTATCATTAATCAGTTGGACCTCAATTTTTTTTGCAAAAAAATCTTCCAATCTAATGTTTGGAGACCTAAAAGTTAAATTGAAGTTTTTAGGATTACTTTCCACTCTACCTCTCATAAAGGTATTGGACCCCAATTTTAGTTCTGGAGAAAAAATTTCAACAATTTTATTATATATTTTAAAGTTAAAATTAAAATACTGATCTTCTTCAACTCTGTAAGGTTTATACTTTGTGTAAATATCCCCGAGTGCATTTCGCAATAAATTAGGCAATTCCTTAATTGCAAATTTTCCTTTTAAGTTTCCTTGAACAATTTCAGGAGAATTAACTCTGATGGTTCTCTGATTGTTAGTTCCAAATTCTGATGTGATCTCAAAATCTTTGAAAGCATAACTGTCATTTTGATTTTGATACAGTGCATTTTTAAATTTAATTGTACCATAAACATCGTCAATTGTTGTGCCTTTCATATCCATAGTCATTTGTCCGTTCAAAACGGAAAGGCTATCACGCTGAACAAAGTTTAAAGCATTTAAGTTGGCATATTCAATTGCGGCAGAAAAATCATAAATATTTTCCTGTTTAGAAAAATCAACAAGACCTTCAAAATTAAACTTCATATTTGGATCTTCAATATCTAATTGACCATTAAATATTTTATTTTTAACCACCCCTGAAACCTCTAAATTGGTATAAACATAGTCTTGAAAGACAAACGAATCAAATGTACCTACGATGTTTGAATTAATGGTTTCTTTATTAAAACCACGCCCTTCAACAACCAGACTTGAGGTGACCAATCCGATCTTTGGCTCTCCCATCAAGTAGCCTAAATCAAAATCTGTAAACTGAATTTGACCTACATAAGAGGAGTTATCAATTGCTTTAATTTGATCTAAATTCAAATCCACAAAAAGAGTTCCAATATCCGTCTGAATATCCATGACGGTTTTAACTGTTTTGTTAGAAACCTTAGCAGTACCTCGCATATCAAAACGCTTTAGAGACGCTAAATCAGCGGGGAGACTGTTTCCTAAAACCCTTGGCAACAATGCTTTTAAATCAGAGTAGGTGGACGCTATTTGTTGAAAATCGCCATCCATTTGAAAATTTTTAGAGGTATCTTTAAATAAATTTTTAAATTGAATTTTACCAATTACAGACGTATTTTCTGTTGTTATTAAATTAATTTTTTCTAGCAATAAATCATTTAATGTCCCTGAAAAAACAGTATTTAAATCTGCTTTTTGATCGGACCCAAATTCATTATAAAACACATTTAACTCTTCAAAATCTAAAGTACTGTTTGTAAAAGAACCTGAGATTTTAACTTTCTCTAAAAATTCTTTGAAATCTTTTCGGTCGTAATCAAATTGAAGTTGACCAAAAAGTGTAGAACGCTCACTTTTTATTTCTAATTGTTCAAAGGTCATTTGAGTTAACGAATACGAAAAGTCCGTTTGAAGGTTTTGAATTTGAGCGCCTCTTGTATCTTTAAAACTCAAATTATTGATAGCAGCTTTGACATCGGCGCCTAATATTAAAAAATCAGAAGCGGACATATGAAGTGTATGAAAATCTAAAACTTTTGGGTTGTTTAAGTTTTCATCTGTTAATAAAAATTTACTATTGTGTATTCGAACTTCACTTGATGATAAAAGAAATTTATTGGTCTTTAAAGCTGGGTTTTCTTTATCAAACTTCGCTACAAAAACATCAAGATTCGTATCAGCTTCTCCCTTATAGTTTTTGATATGAAAAAACAAACCGTATAAATCAATAGCTCCAAAAGTAAGTTTATTTTCAGCAAGTTTAACAAAGCTTAAAATAGAAGTGTTTAGTTCAGACGCCGAAATCAAGACAGCGTCGTAATGGTCTCTTATAAGAATGTTTTTGAGTTCCACATCACCATTAAACTGAAGCCCTACTTTTTCTATTTTAATAGCAGTCCCATAAGTCTCATTAATTGAATTGGTAGCATAACTCCCTAAACGTGTTTGCACACTTGGAATGGAGAACACCAAAACCATTAGCAAGAATAACAACACGAGTGCTGTTATAGATTTAATCAATATTTTAAAATAGTTCTTGATATGCGAAATCGGTTATTAAATTTTCAATTTAACTATTTTGCGCTAAAATTTAAACTACCCAAAGCATTTATTTTAGTGCTATTTTTTTTATTTCTTTGCATTCATCCTGTTAATGGATAAATTAAGTTGTTTATTTTATACAAATTAAACGAATATTATCGCTAAAACGTGTTAATGAGCTCAAAAAATACATACATTTTAGGAATTGAATCTTCTTGTGACGATACGGCAGCGGCCATTCTGTGTAATGGAAAAGTACTGAGCAATGTAGTTGCCAATCAAGCGATCCATGAAAAATATGGTGGTGTAGTTCCTGAACTTGCATCAAGAGCGCATCAACAAAACATCGTACCCGTAGTCGATCAAGCTATTGAACAAGCAGGCATTTCGTTATCAGATCTCAATGCCGTGGCATTTACAAAAGGCCCTGGGTTGATGGGGTCTTTGTTAGTAGGAACTTCATTTGCTAAGTCATTGGCATATGGACTTCACATTCCTTTGATTGATGTCAACCATATGCAAGCGCATATTCTGGCTCATTTTATTGAAAAAGAGGGTTCTGAAAAACCTGAGTTTCCATTTTTAGCGATGACTATTTCTGGGGGGCATACTCAAATTGTGCGGGTTGATACTCATTTTAAAATGACGGTCATTGGCGAAACAATAGATGATGCAGTTGGAGAAGCCTTTGATAAAAGTGGTAAAATTTTAGGACTCGGCTATCCTGCAGGGCCAGAAATAGATAAACGTGCAAAACTCGGAAATCCAAAAGCGTTCAAGTTTACGAAACCAAAAGTAGCAGGACTCAATTTTAGTTTTTCAGGGCTCAAAACAGCCATCTTATATTTCGTGCAAAAACAACTGAAAGAAAACCCTCAATTTATTGAAGAAAATCTTAATGATATATGCGCGTCCATACAATACACAATTGTACAAATTTTAATGGATAAACTAAAAGTAGCTGTTAAGGAAACAGGGATCAAACGTATAGCGATTGGCGGTGGAGTATCTGCAAATTCAGGGGTGAGAGACGCTTTAAAAGAAGCTGAAACCCGTCATGGTTGGACCACTTTTATACCTGCTTTTGAATTCACAACAGATAATGCTGCCATGATTGCGATTGTGGGACATTTAAAATATTTAGAGAAAAATTATGCTGATCAAACTGTGATGGCTACAGCGCGACTTAAACTATAACTCAATGCAATTATTTTACAATTCTGAATTGGATGCATCTACGAAAACTTTTAACTTTTCGAAAGATGAAAGTCGTCACATCGTGAAAGTATTACGTAAATCTACAGCTGACCTTCTTATGATTACTAATGGAAAAGGCTGGAAATTTGAAGCAGAAGTGGTCATTCCAAACCATAACAAATGTGTGGTTAATATTTTAAAATCAACATTTGAAGCTCCAAGACCCTACAAAATACATCTAGCCGTAGCACCCACAAAAATGAATGACCGCTATGAATGGTTTATTGAGAAAGCAACCGAAATAGGCGTGGATACAATCACCCCAATTATATGTCAAAATAGTGAACGAAAAATCATTAAAACAGAACGGTTTGAAAAGATCTTACAATCTGCAATGAAACAATCCCTTCACTCCTATTTACCAACCTTGGCTCCTGCCATTCGTTTTTCTGATTTTATAAAAATTAAGCAAGAAGGATCTACTTTTATTGCACACTGTGAGGATGGTAATAAGTTATCCTTTAAAGATCAAATTGAAGCTGGCAAATCGATCACTATTCTAATCGGACCAGAGGGCGATTTTAGTCCCCAAGAAATAGAAACCGCTTTGAAACATGAGTATATTCCTGTATCTTTAGGAGCGTCAAGACTCCGAACCGAAACCGCTGGAATCGTTGCGGGGCACACAATTCAACTTTGCAATGAATAAATGCTGCTTATATATCTTTTTAATTTTTGGATTTCACTTCTGTGGAAGTCAAAATCTCGCCGTTTTAAAATATGATGGTGGTGGCGACTGGTATAGCAATCCAACAGCTTTAAAAAATTTAATTCAGTTTTGTAATTCCAACATTCAAACAACAATGGATGCCAAACCCCATACTGTGGAAGTTGGTAGTGTTGCTATATTTGAATACCCGTTTATTCACATGACTGGTCATGGAAATGTGGTGTTTTCAGAAGCTGAGTCAAAAAACTTAAGAGCCTATTTATTATCCGGTGGGTTTTTGCATATTGATGACAATTACGGAATGAAACCCTATGTTTTAGAAGCCTTAAAAACTGTATTTCCAGAAAAGAAAATGAATGAAATTCCTTTAACACATCCTATATACAATAATGTATTTTCGTTCCCAAATGGAGTGCCTAAAATTCATGAACACGATGGTTTAGCACCAAAAGCATTGGGTTATTTTCATGAAGGAAAATTAATTTTACTATTCACTTTTGAAAGTGATTTAGGGGACGGTTGGGAAGATATTAATGTGCATAACGATCCCGAAGCGGTGCGCTTAAAAGCATTGAAAATGGGTGCTAATATTATTAAATACGCATTCGAAAACTAGAAGAACTATGCAACTAAATCATTATACTTCTAAGTTTACAAAGCAACAGTTTCCAATTGTTTTAATTAGCGACAATGTTTCGCATGCTGCCAATTTAGGCAGCTTGTTTAGAACGGCTGATGCTTTTGGAATTGAACATCTAATTCTTGGTGGAAGTCCTGTGGATCTGGGACGGAAATTCACTAAAACATCTCGAGCCACAGAACAATCCGTTTCTTATGAACAACTTGAAACACTTTTAGAAAAAATTCATGAACTGAAAGCTAAAAACTACTCTGTTATTGCACTTGAAATTACAGACAAGAGCATTCCAATTTCAGAACTACAATTAGACAATAACTCTAAAATAGCGTTTGTAATTGGCGATGAAAATCATGGGGTTTCAGAACCAATTTTAGAACAGTGTGACGCGGTTGTTCATATTGAAATGTATGGTCAAAATAGCAGTATGAATGTGGTGCAAGCCACAAGTATTGCACTGTATGAATTCACTAAAAAATTATCAACAATTAATTAGTTTTCGGTGAACAAAATTCTTCTCAATAGCGCTATACAAGAGTTTATTACGAGCCATATACACTCAAATATTCATGAATTAGTACTTAAAGGCAGTCCTTTTGATGGTATTGATATTAAAGAACTCATCGAACAGATTGAAGCGAAAAAAAAATGTGCTTTAAAATTAAATACTTGGTTTGAAACGCCCGGAGTTTATTATCCAAACAAACTCAATATAGAACAGACGTCTTCCGAAACTGCGGCAAAGATTAAAAGTGGATTTATGGAGGGCGAATCTATTGTAGATTTGACGGGTGGATTTGGTGTGGATAGTTATTATTTTTCAAAGCAATTTAAAACGGTAGTGCACTGTGAAATAAACCCAAAATTGGCTGAGATTGCTGCGTGTAATTCTGCAATTTTTGGCACTAAAAACATCACGACACACTCTAAAGATGGAATTGAATTTTTAAAATCGTGTTCAGACACTTTTGATTGGATATACATCGATCCCTCAAGACGCGACGCACAAAAAAATAAAAAATTCTTGATTGAGGATTGTAGCCCTAATGTAATAACCCATCAAGATTTGTTTTTTAAGCATTCCAAGAATGTACTTATTAAAATGTCGCCAATGCTCGATATTAGCGTTGGAATCACAGCCTTGAAGCATGTGAAAACTGTTTATATTGTGGCGGTGAAAAACGAAGTGAAAGAGCTGTTATTTCATCAAGAACAGGGTTTTGAAGGTGTAGCGACGATTCACACTCTCAACAGCCATCCTAGTGGAGACGTACAGTTTTCTTTTGAAATTGTAGAGGAAGAAACAGCGTTGGCAAGCTACAGCACACCAAAGCGGTATTTATACGAACCGAATGCTGCCGTATTGAAATCGGGAGCGTTTCAATTAATTTCGGAAAAATTTAATCTTGGTAAACTTGATCCGCATACACACTTATATAGTAGCGATGAAAAAATAGCCGATTTTCCAGGTAAAATATATGCGATTTCTAATTCCTACGCCTATCAAAAGAAGCCTTTAAAAAAAGCTATTGGCGGTCTAAAAGCCAATGTAAAAACTCGGAATTTTTCTGAAAAAATAGAGGCTCTTAAAACCCTATTCAAACTCAGGGATGGTGGAAATTTATATTTGTTTTTTACCACTTCGAATGGGAAGAAATTAGTGATTGAGTGTCAGTTAGACACCCTTTGAAACTTCCAACGACCGCAATCCTTCAAACACGACAATACTGACCGAATTTGCTAAATTTAAACTTCTCACATGCGTACTATAAATAGGGATTTTATAGAGTTTATCTGAGTTGTCTGCAACCAGATTTTTTGGCAAGCCAACCGATTCTTTTCCAAATACAAAAAATAAATCGTCTTTATAATCAATCGAAACGTAACTCTGTTCTGCAGCACTGGACAGAAAAACCATCGTCTTATCTTTGTTGATGCGTAAAAACGCCTCTAAACTCTCATAAGTCTTGACTGTAATGTGTTTCCAATAATCCAGTCCAGCTCTTTTGAGTCGAGCATCACTCAATTCAAATCCAAACGGTTTGACCAAATGCAATACAGATCCTGAAGCCAAACTCAGCCTGCCTATATTGCCCGTATTGTTAGGGATTTCGGGCTCTACAAGTACAATGTTAAATGGCATTTATTTTTTATTATAATTATAGATACAAATTTAATGGAAATTAAGTATATCCGCACAATTACTATAGGAACAAAAAAACCTTACTATTTCTAGTAAGGCTTGATTTAATTAGTTTTGTATGTTTTTTACTCTAATCTAACATAAATGCCGACATCTCCTTCTGGAAAGGTAAGATCAAGCTGTTGATTTTGTTCAGACAAGACATATCCAATTTCATCCAATTGACCTTCTAAAGTACCAAAAATTGTAGTCGCATTCGAATACCATGTAAGTTCAGAAACATTCGATTCACCTGTAAGGACAATAGCATCAGTCACAGAACCCGTACCATCTTGATTAAAAACGATTGTTTGGAGTGTAATAATCAATGGATCGTCATCATCAGTCCCTGAACCTACCCATGTACCTACCAAATCAGAATTAACTGTTGGTTCAGAACTGTTGTCATTGTTATTATTATCATCGTCGCTACTACAAGATAGGATGAATAGAGATAAAATTGTAAAAAATACTTTTTTCATAATGTGTTTATTTTTGTTTAAACAAATCTAATAAATTATAAACAAAATATCTATTTACGGACATAAAAATTAAATTATAATATAAAAACAAGCTGTATGTTTTACATAAACATTCAGAATTATCAGTAATTTTATATCTTTATGTTTTATTCAAAAGCCTCTTATGAAAAATACTTTTTTTATACTTTTTTTTATACTCACCAGCCTTCACAGTAACTCCCAAATCAACCCCGACGCAATAGAGATTGTAAGAGACTCCTATGGGGTCCCTCACATCTATGCACCAACAGACGCGGAGGTTGCTTATGGATTTGCATGGGCGCAAGCAGAAGATGACTTTGAAACCATTCAGCAAGCCTATCTAGCTGGCAATGGATTGTTAAGTAAATTTATAGGGTTGAAAGGCGCTGCTGCTGATTTTCTCGTTCAATTGATTCAATCTGAGAAACTAGTAAACGAACAATTTAACACCCTCGATCCAAAATTTATTGAATTACTTCAAGGTTTTACTGAAGGGTTAAATGCGTTTGCCAAAAAATATCCCGATGAAATTTTAGAATCTTCATTGTTTCCAATCACACCACAAAAATTGCTTCGCTATACACAACTGCAGTTATTTATTTCAAATGGTGCAGGGAATCTTGTCAGTGGAATTGTGAATAACAATTTGTCTTGGCCTTATGAAATTGAGCAGGACACTAAAGGCTCTAACCTCATTGCCATCAGTCGAAGTCGAACCCAATCGGATGAAACATTTTTAGCCATCAATACCCACCAACCCTTAGAAGGTCCAACATCTTGGTACGAAGCACATTTGGTGAGTAAGGAAGGTACTAACATTATTGGTGCCACCTTCCCAGGGTCTCCCTGTATATTTACGGGAGCCAACGCGTTTTTGGGATGGACACACACAGTTAATTACCCCGACAAAGCAGATGTATATGCTCTAGAAATGCATCCAAATAAAAAAAACATTTATATGGTTGATGGAGAACCGTACAAACTAGAAAAATTTAAAGCAAAAATTCACCTCAAAGTACTTGGTCTTAAGATTCCTGTTAAGAAAAAATTTTACCGAAGTATCTATGGTCCAACGCTAAAAAACAAAACAGGGGTTTACTCAGTTCGTACGCCTAGTACCTCAAATATAAATGCCGTTGAGCAATGGTGGCGCATGAACAAAGCTACCAATTTTACTGAATTTTATGATGCTTTAGAAATGAAAGCACTCCCCGGCTATAATATTGGGTATGCCGATAAAAATGATACTATTTTTTATATTTCTAATGGTAAAATTCCCATCCGAAATGAAGGCTATGACTGGACAGACGTTGTTCCTGGAAACACCCGTAAAACACTCTGGAACACCTACTACCCCATTAAAGAGTTGCCACAAGTCATCAGTCCAAAATCAGGGTTTGTGTACAATGCCAATCACAGTCCATTTAAGTCTTCAGGTGCCCTAGACAATCCTCAAGCGAAGGATTTTGCAAGGGCCATGAATTTTGAAACTTATGACAACAATCGCTCTACACGTCTGCTTCAATTACTTGAAGAAAAAGAACACATTGATTATGAGCGTTTCAAACGCATCAAGTATGACCATCAATTACCAACCCCTCTTAGCTATAATTATATGGATTTAAATCCATTGTTTGAAATGAAAACGGAGGACTATCCAGAAGTGAGTGCGCTATTAACTAGTATTAAAAATTGGGATCGCGTTACCAATCCAGACTCTTATGGTGCGGGGGCATACGCATTACTGTATTATCAACTTGGACCCTTTTTTGATCAACTTTCTGAAGATCGAGTTTTTACGCATGAGGTCTTGTTTGAGGCCTTGAAAATAACAAAGGCTTATATGATGACTCATTTTAACAACGAGCGTGTTCGCTTGGGCGATTTTCAAAAATTAGTTAGAGGAGAAAAAGAACTCCCTGTTTTTGGTTTGCCCGATGTTGTTACGGCCATGCGAGGAGAGCCTTATAAAGCTGGAAAAATAAAGATCACACATGGTGAGTCTTATATTGGATTGGTACGCTTTACACCTACTAAAACATACTATGAATCTGTTATTTCATATGGGAATAGTAGAAGACCTGAAAGCCCACATTATTCCGATCAGATGGAATTGTATGTTAATTTTAAAACCAAAACAATGTCATTTGACAGGTCAGAGGTATTGGATTCTGCTATAAAAATATATGCACCAAAATAAATTTGGTACCATTTCTTTTTAAAACTTGTACTTATTTAAGTCCATACATTGTAGTTGTTTAGTAAACTTACATCTGAAGAACAATGCTGACCCTAATTTGACCGACCAAAAAAATTATATAGCACTTCATTTCTCAGGGATTTTTAATCAAACCCTCTTTAAAATAGTTCGACTTCACTACCCTACTCTAGAACAGAGAAGACAAACTAATATTTTTTATAATTTGTTTCCGTTTTTATTTATAAATTATTATTTTACAAAATAAATTAACTAAAAAATTAGAGCTAATTAATTCGAGACGAGAATTCATAAAAAAAACAATGAATGGATTATACTTTATCGTATTATCTAACCCGTTCCAACAGTTGTGGTCTTTAACTAAAATAACTTCTTCAGCCCCTCCTGGCTGGAGAGAACTGATAGAAGTTGCGCGTTGGGCTCCAACCATTCACAACTTGCAACCTCATCAAGTGAAAATAATTTCAGAAAACGAAGCAGAACTTTTTTACAATCCTGAACGACTACTAGCAGTAGAAGATCCAGAATCCATATTTACAACTGTAGCTTTAGGAGTATTTATTGAACATCTTTCAATCGCCGCAGCGCCATTTGGATATAAAGTAATAATAGATCGAATACATAACCCCGTTTCAACTCAATCAACTAAAACTACACTTTTTGCAACGCTTAGACTGGTTTCTACACAGGAAAAAGAGGAACTAAATAAAGCATTAATTTTTGAAAGAAGAACATCTCGAACGGATTATAATGGCGATAGTCTTAATAAAAACACCATTCAACGTTTGGAAAAAGAAGCTCAAAAATTTGGGCAAGATTTTTTTTACTCAAAAGATAAAGAGATCGTCGATTTTGTAGTAAACTTAAATGAAGAAACCTTATTTGAGGATTTAGCTTCAAAGCCAACTAGAGATGAACTTGACCGGTTATTTCGATACAGCAAAAAAGAGGCTAAAACTCATAAAGATGGCCTATGGACAAAGTGTATGGGGTTTTCAGGTAGGTTGACCAAATCTATTTTTAGAAACCACAACAGATGGACCAAAGGATTACGTAAAAAATTATTGAAAAAATATTACATGTCAACTTTTAAGGGGACTAGTACTATATGTTGGTTTGGAGGCCAATTTAATAACTCCGCAGATTGGATTCAATCTGGAAGGATGTTTGCTAGAAATTGGCTAATAATGACCGATGAAAGCGCCTACATTCACCCATTTGGGTCGTTAATTACAAACGTAAATGCCAATAAGAAAATCATTGATAAATTGACTACCCCAGAAAATTCCAAAAAAATATGGATGATTTTTCGTGCGGGGTATAGTAAAATTCCTACAAGAAGTTTTAGACTAAGTACAAATCAAATAGTAATCAAAGCATGAGGCACTTAATTATATTAATCTATGCTTGGTTAGTTGAACTCTTTCGAAAACCATTAATGCTATCAAATTTTACCATAAGACTTATATACATTCCAGGAATTAATAAAATTAGAACTTTTAATAGTAAAGCGCGGGCGTATTCAGAATTTATCAAAGCAAAAAGAAGAGTGCCCGCTTACAAATCATTTTTAAAAACCCATAATTTTTCGAAACCTTCGTTTAGCGGACTGCTACCCAACATACATGAAATTCCAGAAATTGATAAAGAAAATTATATTAAAAAATTTTCTATAGATGCTAGATGTGTAGGAGGAAAAATTCCAACTAAAAATATAATTATTGATGAATCCTCGGGGAGCAGCGGCACAGCAACCAACTGGGTTCGAGGCTTGAAAGAAAGGAAACGAAATGCCAAAATGATTGAGTTTGGAATGCGGACGTTAGTGGGTAAAGAGCCTCTCTTTGTCATTAATGCTTTTGCTTTAGGTCCTTGGGCTACTGGAGTCAATGTGACAATGAGTTGTGTCTCTTTTTCAAAACTAAAATCTTTGGGACCTGAGAAAGAAAAAATTGAAAATACCCTTAAACAATTTGGAGAAAATCATAATTATGTAATAATGGGCTACCCTCCCTTTCTAAAATATTTGGTTGATACTTCAGAAATAGAATGGGATAAATTTAACATTGCTTTCATTTTTGGAGGGGAATCAATGTCAGAAGGAATGAGGGATTATCTATTTCAGAAAGGAATTAAGAAAGCTTATAGCTCTTTGGGAGCATCAGATTTAGAGTTAAATATTTCTGCAGAAAATGATTTTACAATAAGCCTGAGAAGGTTATTGCGTTCAAATCAATCATTACAATCAAAAATATTAAAATACACTGGTGCACTTCCTATGATTTTTCAGTATAATCCAACAGACTTTTTAATTGAGTCGTCTGAAACTGGAGAACTAATTGTTACGATTGGTCGTCCTGATTATATAGCTCCTAAAATCAGGTACAATATACATGACAGAGGCCATACATTATCTCTTAAAGACCTCTACTCGATTTTAAAAAGTTTGAATATCAGCCTTGACAAATTAGCAAAACCTCAAACAGATTTACCATTATTATTACACTACGGAAGAGCAGACATGACCGTGTCGTTTTTTGGAGCAAACATAAGCCCTACAGATGTTAATGAGGTTATTTATTCATTACCTGAGTTATCTAAAATTGTTAACTCTTACAACCTTTCTATAGATGAAGACAAGGAAGGGACTAAAAAATTAATTATTTCACTAGAGGTTCAGAAAGGAGAAACAACCGAATTACTAGATCTTGAAAAAACGCAAGCTACCTTTTTTGAAAATTTATCAAAAATTAATCAAGATTTTAGAGAAGTTAGAAAAATGCTTCCTAATAGTAGTCTCACTGTGCTTTGTTTTGAAGATTTTGGCTCAGGGTCATTCAAAGAAAATGACATCCGAATAAAAGCAAAATATATCAACTAAAACTTTTTTCTAACTTCTCGAAACTGCATCGATACGGAGTTTAGCTGCAACGTTGTAATTCATTCGGTTAAAAACCCCATTCATACGCCACAAAACGTGGATTACAGCAGCTTAATGAAGTGAGCAGCGTGATTTAGGAATGAAGGGCTGTAAAGTATTTTAAATCCAAGTCCTACGTAGAAACAATAAATCAAATTCGAGCTAATTCTACTAAATCCTCCCCAAAACAGTTCGGTTTTACGCCCCTCTGCCCCACGACATAATTTGGGTTAAAAATTTTAAAATATCATAACAGAGTCCAAAGTTCCTTTATGTCAGTACCATAAATGGTTTGTGATTTCCAGAGGGGCTTTTGTAGACATATCGCTTATGTGAAGTCTTAAGGAATTATGAGCTACCAAATGTTTTTTTGACTTGGTGAAACAATAGTGAAACAAAAAACCCTGCGTTTCAGAAAGAAACACAGGGAATTAAAATAAATCAAAATTATATTTGTGATCGCACTAGGATTCGAACCTAGGACCGCCTCCTTAGAAGGGAGGTGCTCTATCCAGCTGAGCTATGCGACCATACTGTCTGGGTTGGTCACGCCTCTAGCGTGACGACCTCTTTGTCGGGGTGGCAGGATTCGAACCTGCGACCTCCGC
>JABAYY010000071.1 GCA_018608765.1 Flavobacteriaceae bacterium | reverse complement strand
ATATCTACAAAATGCCAAAATGTAGAAGCAAGGTCAAATCCAAGTGTATTTTCCGGTGAATATTTTTTATTTAATTGATTTATAATAACCACAATAAGGCAAATAATTCCTGCTAAAACATGCACGATATGGACCACCGCAATTATGTATACATAAGACATTGTAATGTTACTAGTAGGCCCCGTGAAATTATACCCTGCATCAATAATTTGATTGAATCCTAAGATTTGAGAATAAATAAATGCAATTCCAAGAACTAATACACCGATAAGAAGTGACGATGTGGTAGTTGCTTGATTCTTTTTTAGAGTTTGCTTGGCAGCATATAAAAATATACTGCTGAGAAAAATAATTAAGGTGCTGTAAATAAACGAGCTTGGCAGCACAAAATCGGATAGCCAATCTTCTCGTGAGCTACTTACAATAAAGGCACTTGTGAGCCCTGCAAAAGACATTATTAGGGAAATAATCCCAAACCATAACATCATTTTTTTGGCACGATTTTGTTTTTCTCGAGTAGTTCCTTGCGTTAAATCCATAGTCTAATAAATTTATCAAAAACGTAAATAATTTGAATTAAAGTAATATAAACCACACTGGACAACATCAATTGTCGAGCAGATTTATCTGTTTGATTTTTAAACAATCTAAACCCGTAATATAAAAACCAAAAACCCGCTGCAAGGGTCAAAACCGCAGCAACAATAGAAAGTTTTAGTCTCCCCGTAAAACCAAGAACAGGTACGATTGAAATAATAACGGTCCAAACGGTATAAATAATGGCTTGAAGGGCGGTGCCTTTATCACGTTTTCCTGTTGGTAACATGTTAAAGCCTGCTTTCTGGTAGTCTTCGTGTAAAAACCATCCGATAGCCCAAAAGTGTGGAAATTGCCAAAAAAACTGAAGCATGAACAAAACACCTGCCTCAATTCCAAATTTCCCAGTGGCCGCAACCCATCCAAGCATAAACGGAATCGCTCCAGGAATTGCTCCCACAAAAACGGAAAGTGGCGTTTTTGTCTTTAAAGGGGTGTATGCACTTGTGTATAAACAAATTGAAATGGCGCCAAACATAGCAGTGCGTTCATTGATACTGTATAAAATAGAAAGCCCTGCAATGGTTAAAATGATTGCTAGAATAAAAGCAAATGTTACCGTCATTCTTCCAGAAGGAATAGGTCTGTTTTTAGTGCGGTCCATGAGCGCATCTAAATCGCGTTCTATAATTTGATTGAACACGTTAGAAGCTCCTACCATAAAATAACCTCCGATTGCCAAAAGAATTAAGGTTTGAAAATGAACGACTTCAGCTGCTAATAAATAGCCTGCTAAAGATGAAAACACGACGCTAATAGACAAGCCCATTTTGGTCACTGCCTTAAAATCGGCCAGGAATGTTGTTGCTGTAGATGTTGTGTAAGTGTGTTTCGACATAAAGGTGAAATTTCTTCACATTTCAGCTGCAAAGATACTTCTAAAATCTATTTTAGCCATGTAAATTTAGGAAATAAACACCCCTATTTGAGTCCCGTTTTATTTACCGTGTTGGCATTAGATTAGTTTGTTGTTTAGACAACTAATCTAGCACCAAACAAATAGAAAATCTGCAAATATTTACGTAAGTTGTAATCGACTCGTAATTAATTTTACTCGGCTTACGTGCTGTTTTATGGGTTTATCTAAATGCAAATTCTTCGTCATATATATTTTGGTTTGAAACGCCTTCCTCTTTCAATTGCTTGATCAGGTTTTCCTTTAAAGAATTTGGACCACAAATTAAATAGCCTTTATTAAAATTCTCCAACTCCATTTTTTCGACGGTCAAATACCCTATTTCTTTTGAAGGTTTTATTTCTTGATAAGTTGATTGAGGTTTCATTTAATTGCACATGACTATAAAATAAATCGATAGGTAGCTTTCAGTAAGAAAATATTCTGAGGTCGTTCATCTAAAATACCTGTCTCGAATCCTTCAAACAAACCATTAGAAGATCCAACACTGCTTGTAACCCCTTGTGACCAAACCAAAAATAATTCAGACCCTGGAATGTATTCCCATCTTAATACAAGGTTAGAATTGAATTGAACATATGAAAAATCAGGGTTTTCAAAACTATAATCCATAAGGCCATCCCTATTATCATCAACGCCATAAACATTATTACTTAGACTAATTTGAGCGGAACCATAGCTCTGAAAACGGTCGTTTAGTCGTTCTGCCACTGGATTTGTTACATATTTAAAATCTCTGTATCGACCACGAGAAATAAAAGGTTGCCCATAATATTGAATCGATAAATTAGGGTTGATAGTATAATCAAATCGCACCGATGCTGTGAGTGTATGGTTGTCAATCGTCCCCAAAATATATCTTGTGGCAGCGTTATAATCTGACTGCGTCACATATTGTGTTTTACTTTTGGAGATGCTATATTCTGGTGACAATGAAATATTAAGGGCATTGGTGGGTTGGTAACTTAACCTAGATTCAAATTTTAGTAATGAAAAATTGTCTTCTTTGGCTTGAGAATGAATCACCCCAACAACGCCGTTAAATTTTTTTCGTTCGTCAGAACCTATAAAAAAGAATTGAAAATTTTCTTGAGAAAATCGCCAACGTGGCCCGCCTCTTAACACACTGTTAGAATAAATACGAGGTTTATGAGCCGCTCCAAAATCTACTCCCCAATTGTTAGTGAAACTTGCAGATCCTTTCAGCTCGTACTGCATTCTGTTATAATTTCCTTCAAAATCAAACGCGGAAAATTGATTAAAACGTACATTATAGTCCCGAAAAATACCCGTTGGTTTGATAGATCTGTATCTTACATTTGCATATTGAATCATCTCATCTGCACTCCTCAAAAAACCAATATCATTCAATTCGAGTTCAGGAGACACCCACTTAAATCCAGTGTTGTAATTCCAATGCTGGCCTCCTACTTTTCCGATCCCAAAACGACCTCCTGTTCCCGTTAAAGAGGTACGGTTTGGATCAACTTCTAAATGACTTGCATCCACTCTATTGAATAAATGTGTTAAATTTTCTTGGGTCAATGTAATGGCTTCTTTACTTCCTTGCACATGGCTCATGACCACGTTGGCTTCTAAAAAATAAGCTCTGTTTTTCCATTGATGTTTAAAATCAAGACCGCCTGAATAGGCTGATTTTCTGAGATCCGATACTTCTGGAGTGAGTGAACGATTGGTTGCTGTAAACATACCCCCTAGAAATGTGTTCTTTTTATTAAAATCTTTTTGAACCCGACCCACAAAATAATTGGTAAAAGGCTCTGCAAGCGATTCAGAGGTGCTTCCATTGGAGCTGATCTCCGTAAATTCTTTAGAGGTCATACTTTCTAACACACCAATAGACCAGCCGTTTTTGGTTTTGCCGCTAAATTTTGCAGCACCTAATATTGTTGTATTTTGAGGTTGATCTACAAAAGCCCCGTCCAGCGTTTCTGGGTACACTTGAGGACTTCGACCAATCCGACGAGAAAAAAATAAATTATTTCTATTGTCTGCAAATCGATAATCAAAAATATTTTTATTTTCAACAAAGAAAGGGCGTTGATCTCTGTTGAAAATCTCAAAACCATCCAAATTAATTGCTGCTGGATCGGCCTCTACTTGACCAAAATCGGGGTTAATGGTCACATCGAGTGTCAAATCATTTGTAATACCAATTTTGGCATCAAGGCCCGCATTCAGATTAAAATCATTACCGTCCGCATAAGGGTTGCCTGCCTCAGCTTCATAACTATCTAGCTTTGTCACCACAAAGGGTTGAATTTCGATTTGTTTTTGAGGCTTTATATTTTTTAAGCCCCTTAATTCTCCGGCTTCACTTACCCATCCAGCTGCTCCGACAGGGATTCGATTCCATGCAGAAAATTCATTGTTTTTAAAATATTGTCGAGCGATATTTAGTCCCCAAACCTGATTTTGATCGTTGCTAAATCGCAATTGGCTTAAAGGAATTTTCATTTCAGCGGTCCAGCCTTCGTTATCTATAAGGGCTTTGGTACTCCAAATAGGATTCCAGCTCGCATCAACATTATCGCCATTATCAGTGATAAATTCATCCCCTCGAACCCCAGCAGCAGTAACTGTAAACAAAAAACCTGTTCTCAAATCGTGGTAGCTGTCTATAAGAACATTGATGCGATCGCCTACAAATCCATCACGTCGCGAAAGCCTGTTGGTAATTGTTTCTGGTTCTGGGTCTAACGCCTTTAAAGCGATGTAAAGGTGTTTTTGGTCGTAAATAATTTTAAACTTCGTTTGCACAGGGGGGTCGGTGTTTTCATCTGGAGCTACCTCAATAAAATTTGTCCCCCATTCTACGGAGGCCCATATAGGATCGTCAAGGGCGCCATCAATTGAAGGTGCGGCAGTGGTCTCAATTTCAAGGGTTGTGTATGTTTTTGGAGAAAACATTGTGCCTTGTTGCGCTGTAAGCGCACCAGTGGTAATAGATAACAGACAATACAAGGGCTTAAAGAATTTCATAGAGCAGGATTTAATAGGGCTATTTTTACAAATATCAAAAATGAAAATTATAAACAGATAAAATAATTTGTTAAACTTTATGTCAATATGGGTAATTAAGATGACTTATCATCAAAACCCTAATAGCAATGCCTTGAAAATCAATATCAAAATAAACTCAAAATAGATTTTGTTAATAACAATTTATAATTGTAGATTTGC
>JABAYY010000065.1 GCA_018608765.1 Flavobacteriaceae bacterium | reverse complement strand
ATGTATTGATGCTGGCTTAAATTTTGAAGGAATAAATCAAGAAGTTGCATCTGGACAATGGGAGTTTCAATTGTTTGCCAAAGGTGCTAAACAAGCAGGTGATGAAATTTGGATTGCTCGTTATTTATTGGATCGTTTGACTGAAAAATATGGTTACTATATTGATTACCATCCAAAGCCATTGGGTAAAGACATGGACTGGAATGGTTCTGGAATGCATGCAAACTTCTCTAACACAATTCTAAGGACATGTGGAGACAAAGAAGTTTATGCTAAAATTTGTGAAGCATTTAGACCAGTTGTAAAAGAACATATTGAGGTTTACGGAGAATTTAACGACCAACGTTTAACTGGTTTACATGAAACTGCTGCTATTACAGATTTCTCTTGGGGAGTTTCAGATAGAGGAGCTTCAATTCGTATTCCAATTATTGCTGTAGAAAAAGGCTGGAAAGGCTGGTTAGAAGACAGAAGACCTGCTTCAAATGGAGATCCTTATAAAATTGCTGGACGTATCATTAAAACGGTAAAATCTGCTAAACTCTAGTGAACCCACCGTAATATTATTTTTAAAAACGTTTGTAATTTTTGCAAACGTTTTTTTTTAGTTCATTTTTTTATTATATTTATAAAATATAACCAATTTACTAACTATCCTTCTTTTGAATTATAGTTATTAAAAAGTCCTCATTTCGTTATTTAAACTCAGTTACTAGCTTGGCTATGGACCATTCTAAACCTTTAAAATACCTTAACGAGAAGACTAACTATAATTTAGAAATCATGAAAAAACGAATTCGTCTTTACAATTTCCTTATTGACTCTGCAGTATTTTTTGTGGTCGTAATAATTTTTTCGATTTTATTAAAAGATTATGTGGCTCAAGAACATTTAAAATACATCATGATCCCAATGTACTATCTGTATTATTTTATTATGGAATGGACAACAGGGCAAACTATTGGAAAAATGATTACAAAATCAAAAGTAGTGACTAGTGAAACAGATGAAAAGCCTACACTGTCTAGCATCTTAATAAGAACCCTATGTCGCTTAATACCTGTTGATTTTTTCACCTATTTGTTTATACCAATGGGAATTCATGATCGGGTATCTAAAACAGAACTAAAACAATTTTAACCATAACTATTAAATTACATTAAGATGAAAAGAATGAAAAATGTTGTTGCAATCGGATTAATTGCACTTATGATGACAAGTTGTGCTACCGTTTTTGGCGGAAAAGTGACGGCACACCAAAAAACAAAGCCTGCTGCAGGTGAAGAGCAAAGAGAAATTAGAGTGGGTGCATTAATTGCCGATCTTTTACTTTTCTGGCCAGGTACAATCGTTGATTTTGCAACAGGTGCGATCTACAGACCAAAATAACTAAATTTACACGCTTGTTATAGACAAGTAGGCCTAGTGATTCTTGTACAGAACAACCTAATGCCTTGTAACATTTAACTAGATTATTCAAAAACGCTTACAGAAATGTAAGCGTTTTTTTTGGTCAATATTTTTTACCTACATTTAACATTACTTAAACCCCAAGAATGAACGAGCTCGTTTCTGTTGAATGGCTACATAAGAATCTCAATCTCCCTGATTTAGTTGTAATAGACGCAAGTCTAAAAACTACTGTTAATAGGAATGCTGCAAACACAAGTTTAGAAACGATTCCAGAATCACGGTATTTTGACCTAAAAAATAATTTTTCTAAAACGAACTGTTCACTTCCCAACACGCTTCCAAACCAAACACAGTTTGAGACTGAATGTCAGAAGTTGGGGATTCGTCAAAATTCAAAAATTGTGGTGTTTGATTCCTTTGGAATCTATTCGAGTCCTAGAGTGTGGTGGTTGTTTAAGGCAATGGGGCATCAAGATATTTCTGTATTAAATGGCGGCCTTCCCGCTTGGATTCAAAAAGGATTTCAAACAGAAATTAGAACATCTAAAAACTATAGACTAGGAAATTTTAAGGCGATGTTTCAAAATAAATACGTCAAAAACTATCAAGATATTATAGACAATCAAAACACAAAAATATTCACTATTGTGGATGCACGATCGGAGGGGCGATTTAACGGCAGCGCTCCAGAACCTCGAAAACACTTGAAAAGCGGACATATCCCAGATTCAATTAACCTCCCTTATGACGAAGTGCTAGTGGATGGGAAGTTCAAATCAACTTCGGAACTAAAAAAAGTGTTTGACCAAAAATGTAATGATAAAAAAGAGTTGGTATTTAGTTGTGGGTCTGG
The DNA here is from genome assembly GCA_018608765.1 of Flavobacteriaceae bacterium. Classification (GTDB taxonomy): domain Bacteria; phylum Bacteroidota; class Bacteroidia; order Flavobacteriales; family Flavobacteriaceae; genus Hel1-33-131. The sequence goes on along the minus strand of JABAYY010000065.1, from coordinate 27,800 downwards.
ACTTACTGCTTGTATTGTGATGCTTGCAAATGCGGTTGCTTTTAGCAAAAGTAGGGCTGTATATGACGGCTCATGGACTGAATGGGCCGAACGGCAAAATCTAAAAATTGACGTTTTGTAACAACTGTTTTTGGCTTTTTAAATTAAATTTTAACTAAATTAATAACTAAAAAGATGGAATATAGTCGTTTTTAGAATCTCTGAAAATGAATTAAAAACCATAAACCTTATCTTAAAAAGGCACTAATTATACTGTTAATTTTAAAAAAAATAGGCATATTACAGGGGGTTATTGTTTGACAATGACCAACAAAAAGCAAATGAGAAAATCTACTTAATGACCTTAAAACAGCAAGAAAAATTAGAAAATGAAAAGATAAAAGAACGCAATCGTATTTCAGAAGAATTGCATGACGGTGTGTTGGGTAAATTATTTGGCACGCGTATGAACCTTGGATTTTTAGCTATTGATGGAGATAAAAAAACATTAAAACAACATCGGTTTTATTTAGATGAATTACAAACAATTGAAAAAGAAATACGCAATGTATCACATGAGTTAAGTGATAATATTGGTAGCTCACTAATTAATTTCTCAACATTGATTAAAGAGGTTTTAAAAACTAACAGTAAACTAGGCGGTTATAAATTTAAAATAGATGAGTCAATAGACTGGCAACAAATAAATCAAATCAATAAAGTGAACCTATACCGAATTATTCAAGAAGCCATTCAAAATATCACTAAACATGCTTCAGCAAAAAAAGTAAATCTTTTTTTTAATATAGAAGATGATAAGTTAATAGTCGAAATTAAAGATGACGGAGTTGGCTTTGACAATACACAGAAACGAAAAGGAATTGGCATGAAAAACATGACCTCTCGAGTAAAAAAAATAAAAGGTACGTTTAAAATTTTATCCAATTCCGATAACGGAACACATCTAATAATTAAAATCCCAATTAAAACACCAAAAAAATGATAGCTGAAAAATATTCTGTCCTCATAATTGATGACCACCCATTAATAGTAGAAGCATACAAAAATGCTTTAAATTATTACAGCAAATACACTGAGAGTGTATTGTTTTCTATACAGACAGCACATAATAGCGACAAAGGACGCGGATTAATAAAAAGAGTTGCAAAATCAGGAGAACAAAATTACATCGTATTTTTAGACATAAAATTACCAAAATCTAGAGATGGTAAAATTCTCTCAGGAGAAGATTTAGGCCTGCTTATTAGAGACCTATTGCCAAATGCAAGAATCGTTGTTTCAACCACGTTTAATAACAACTTCAAGGTTCATAGTATTCTTAAAAACATCAACCCAGAAGGGTTTTTAATAAAAAACGATATTACACCTCTTGAACTTTTAGAAACCATCCGTATTATTATTGAGGACCCTCCTTACTATAGTAAAACGGTCATAAAATTACTTCGAGATCAAGTTATAAATGATTTTAAACTGGACGAGTATGACCGTAAAATATTATATGAATTATCAATCGGAACTCGAATGAAAGACCTGCCGAATTTATTACCGCTTTCAATCGCAGGCATAGAAAAAAGAAAACGGAATCTGAAGCGAATGTTTAATGTAAAAAAACTAGATGATAGACAACTAATGATATCCGCTAAAGAAAAAGGATTTTTATAAGAGTAGAATTATTTTCTTCCATAAAGCCACCAATTCATATCGCGAGTAATTTTATAGCCTAATTTTTCATAAAGTGGAATCGCTGTATTCCCTTTGTCCGTATGTAAAACAGGGAGCTTACTCTGTTTTAAGATTTCTTGAGTGGTGTGAGAAACAAGCTGTATGGCCAATCCTCTTCTAGTATAATCAGGGTGTGTGACGACAGCACTAACCTCAATAAAATCATCTGTCTGCATACGTTGACCACATATTGAAACTAATTTTTGATCCTTAAAAATTCCAAAAAAATTACCCATATTAAAAGATCTTTTTTGGTAATATCCAGGCATTACTAACCATATTAATTCATAAATCTCATCAATATAATTTTCTGTTAAAGGAACGATGTTTTCAGATATTTCAATATCAACTAGAGTTTCTAAAACCATCTGACATCCCTCGATTTTCTTTTCTAAAAACACGGTAGCAGTATCAATTAGTGGCGTTTCATGTTCTGAAACCAAAAAAAAATTTTTAGATACTTTCGAATATTCATTTAAGGCTTTAGCGGTTTTAGTAACGTCCGTAAAGGCACCAAAAGTACATATCTCTGGATGGTAAAATTGAACTCCATCATAATCTATAAGAAACTTATTATGGGTCTCATTAAGAGAGAACCACACCGGGTTTTTTAATTTTTTTTCTAAAGAAGTCATTTCTAATTATATTCCAAACGAAAATTGCTAGTTTACAAATATATACCTTTTTAAAAACAACTGATGTTAACAGGAAAAATGGTTTCTCATAATTATCTTGAAGCAATAAAATTGATAAAAACAGAAAAATAATTTAACTCATTTATTTTCAAGCTGTATAAGACATATCAATTTGCAAAATAAAAGTCCAAAAAATGATTGTACCTTTGGGAGCTTATATAATTAACCAAATTACAAGCGGCTACGCATGGCAAAACTTCCAAAACAATACCAGTTTTTAGACTTATCAGACTACGGACGTACCGCAGGCAATTGGATTGCAAACCAACTTAAAAACACGCGGGCAACCCCTATTCATGTCACTAGTTTATTTATTGTATCCGGGTGCATTGCTATTTGGTGTATGCTTAATGGCCACTATAAAACTGCTGCCTTTTTTATCATCTTAAAATCTATTTTAGACGCCGCCGACGGAGAGCTGTCTCGCCTAAAAAATACCCCTTCTTATACTGGACGCTACTACGATTCTATAGCAGATTTCGTTCTTAACTTTTGTTTTTTACTTGCCTTTTGGCACATCTCAGAAGGTTCTATAGTATATATGTTAATTGCATTTTTTGGCATTCAATTACAAGGTACGGTATACAACTACTATTATGTGATATTAAGAAACGCTGTAGAAGGCGATTCTACAAGCCGAATTTTTGAAGATGCCGCACCAACAGCACTCAAAGGAGAAAGCCAACGCACCGTTAATGTCTTTTATAAAATCTATGATATTTTGTACATTACCTTTGACAAAATCATGTACTATATGGATAAAAATGCTAGTGATAGCCCTCCTTTTCCAAAATGGTTTATGACTCTCGTTTCTATGTACGGACTCGGATTCCAACTCTTGTTTATGGCAGCCATGCTTACCTTAAAACTAGAAGTCTATGTGATTCCATTTTTTATTAGCTACTCAGCCTTAATACTCGTATTTGTGGGCATTCGAAAATTAGTACTAAAGCCTTTATAGATTCGGAGCAATTTTAGCGACTGCCGCAATTGTTTCGTCCAAATCTTCATAAGTCAAAGCATCCGTAATAAACCAAGTTTCAAATGCACTCGGTGCAATATAGATTCCTGCGTTCAGTAACCCATGGAAAAACGTTTTAAAACGCTCATTATTTCCTTCTGCAGCCGTCTCAAAATCAACCACTGGAGTTGGAGAAAAATGAACCGATATCATAGAACCTACTCTGTTAATAGTATGAATGACATTATGTAAAGTTAAAGCCTCTGCAATTCCTTTATGTAAATATTCCGTCTTCTGAGCCAAACGTTCAAATACTTCAGAATCAGATTCTAAAGCTTGAAGCATCGCATAACCAGCCGCCATAGCTAACGGGTTTCCACTTAAAGTTCCTGCTTGATACACAGGCCCTAAAGGTGCTAAATGACTCATGATTTCATGACGTGCTGCAAAAGCACCAACAGGCAATCCTCCCCCAATCACTTTTCCAAAACAGACAATATCTGCGTTCACACCATACAGCTCTTGAACGCCACCACGTGCCAAACGAAAGCCTGTCATGACCTCATCAAAAATTAAAACAGCACCATGCGAGTCACATAATGCACGAAGCCCTTCCAGAAATCCTACATCTGGAGTAATACACCCCATATTGCCCGCAACTGGTTCCACAATAATACATGCAATTTCAGATGGGTTGGCCTCAAAAATAGCGGCAACAGCTTCTAAATTATTGTAAGTTGCTAAAAGGGTGTCTTTAGCGGTTCCTTCGGTTACACCAGGACTGTTTGGGCTTCCAAAAGTAACTGCACCACTCCCCGCTTGAATCAAAAAAGAATCTGAATGACCGTGGTAACATCCTGCAAATTTGATTATTTTTTCCTTTCCTGAGAAACCTCGTGCCAAACGAACAGCACTCATACACGCCTCAGTTCCTGAATTTACAAATCTAATTTGATCTATATTTGGAACCATCGAAACCGCCAATTCAGCAATTTTAGTTTCTATTTCTGTAGGCATTCCAAATGAGGTTCCTAATTTTGCTTTACTGACTACGGCATCTATTACTGGTGGAAAAGCATGGCCCAAAACCATGGGACCCCACGAATTGATATAATCAATCAATCGGTTGCCATCGGCGTCATACAAATAGGCACCTTTCGCTTTGTTTACAAAAATAGGCGTCCCGCCGACAGCTTTAAAAGCTCGAACTGGGGAATTAACGCCTCCTGGAATTACATCCGAAGCGGCTTTGAACAATTGACTACTGCGTTGGTATTTCATGAAATTAGTTTGAAGAAATGATAAGTTTTTGCCCAATCGTTAAATCTGTTGAATTGAGTTTGTTTTGTTGTTTGATAGCATCAACAGTGGTATTGTATAATTTTGAAATAGAATATAAAGTATCTCCTTTTCTTACGGTATGACGATGTTTAATTGCCTTTGAAATCGACTCTTTTTTGGAACGTGACTGTTTTGACTTCGTATCAAATTTATAAAGCTCATAACGCTCTATTAAAATGATGAGTTTTTGAGGGTACTTTGGATCAGTTGCATAACCCGCTTTACGAAGCCCTCTAGCCCATCCTTTGTAATCATCTTTTCTTAATTTAAATAACGCAGCATAGCGTTTTCGATAGGCTAAAAATTCCGAATGATCTCTAAAAGATTGATTCGGATCCTTGTATTTTCTAAAACATTCTTGATCTTTATCATCATCGTGGTAAATACGGGCACCCTTCCAATCGTGACATTTGATACCAAAGTGGTTATTTGCTACACGTGCCAAACGTCCTTTTCCAGACCCCGATTCTAAAATCCCTTGTGCGAGTGTAATACTTGCTGGAATATCAAATAGCTGCATTTCATTGATCGCAGTTTGCTTGAAATAAGCAATATATTCTAATGCATTATTGAAGTTAGGGGTGTTTTTTGAAGGCTTGACTACCACCACTTTGGGTGGTTTTGGGAGATCTTTTACCTTTCGGCGCGACCCACAACTAGTGAGTAAAAATCCTAAAAAAATAAAAATTATAATTCGATTCATATCTATAGTATTACTTCTAATTGTTTTTGTTTCAATCTTAAATTCATGCCTTCAATTCCTTGTAATCCCCCCGTATGAATCGCCAAAACTTTGGCATCTTTTGGGATTTTACCTGTTTGAATTGCATCAAAAATACCGTACATCATCTTAGCGGTATAAACAGGGTCTAAAGGAATCTTGTAAGTAGTTTTAAAGTGGTTCATAAATGTTATTAATTTAGAATCTACTTTTGCATAGCCCCCAAAATGATAGGCTTCACACAATTCCCAATTCGACTGTGAAGCAAATTTACAAATATCTTCGTTTAAAAAACCGCCTTTAAGAGCCGGAAATCCAATAATTTTTTGAGTAGGTAAACTCGAATTTATAAGCCCAGCAATGGTACCACCTGTACCTACAGCACAACATATAACGTCAAAATTTTTATCCTCTTCCGTAAGAATTTCTTGACATCCTTGGATCGCTAGTGCATTGGTACCCCCCTCCGGGATGGTGTAAAAATTATCATAGTTTTCTAAAAGTGTCTCTAAATACATTGGATCTGTTTTCTGTTTATAATCCGATCGCGACACAAATTGTAAATGCATGCCACAAAATTTCGCATATTTTAAAGTAGAATTAAATTCAATTTTTGAAGCTAATTCTTCACCTCTAATAACCCCTACTGTAGGAATACCCAGAGCCTTCCCTGCCGCTGCTGTGGCTGCAATATGATTTGAAAATGCACCTCCAAAAGTGAGAATACCTTTATAATTTTCGGATTGTGCTTTTTGTAAATTATACTTAAGCTTTCTATATTTATTTCCAGAGACTGTAGGATGAATCAAATAATCTGGCTTCAATGAAACCTGAGCATTTAAACGGATATTTTCTAACGTTTTTATAGAGAGCATTATTATAAAGACTTGAACGTAAAAATACTAAATTACTTTGATGATCGTATATATTACAAAACCAATAAAGCAAAAATACATAAAGATTTGTGTATTTAAAATTTAGATTATATTTGTTAAATATGAAAAAACACATCCCAATAGAGGATGGCGATTACTACCTCACGCCAGAAGGATACCGTTGTTTTACGACTCAATATCACCTCAAACGCGGCTATTGTTGTGAGAGTGGATGCAAGCATTGTCCGTACGGCTATAATACCCGAACTAATACACAAAATCTAAAAAAATGAACGCGATAGAACTTACATTTAAAGAGGAGATTTTAGAAGGAATTCCAGCAATACTCCCCCAAAAAATGGCATATGACCCTAGTTATAATCATGCTCCAAAACGAAAATCAATTTTAAGTACGGAAGAAACTAAATTAGCCTTAAAAAATGCATTGCGTTATTTTGACAAAAAACACCATAACGTTCTTATTGAAGAATTTAAAAACGAATTGGATACTTATGGGCGTATTTATATGTATCGCTTCCGCCCTATCCATAAAATAGTAGCACGTCCCATTGAAGACTACCCTGCCAACAGCACACAGGCTGCTGCCATCATGTTAATGATTCAAAATAATTTGGATGATGCCATTGCACAACACCCCCACGAATTAATCACTTATGGAGGTAATGGCAGCGTATTTTCAAATTGGGCGCAATACCGACTGACGATGCAATATTTGGCACAAATGACCGACAACCAGACATTGGTTATGTATTCTGGGCATCCGATGGGATTATTTCCATCACACACAGAAGCACCTAGAGTGGTTGTTACCAACGGCATGATGATTCCTAACTATTCAAAACCCGATGATTGGGAGAAATTTAACGCCTTAGGCGTGTCTCAATACGGTCAAATGACAGCTGGGAGTTATATGTATATTGGACCTCAAGGAATTGTTCATGGCACTACAATAACGGTACTAAACGCTTTTAGAAAAATAAAAAAATCTCCATTAGGAAATATATTTTTGACAGCAGGCTTAGGAGGGATGAGTGGTGCACAACCAAAAGCTGGAAACATTGCAGGCTGTATTACCGTATGTGCTGAAGTGAATGAAAAGGCAATTTATACACGTCATTCACAAGGCTGGGTCGATGAAGTTTTTACAGATTTAGAAGCCCTTGTACTACGTGTTCGCAAAGCTAAAAACAATAAAGAAATTGTTTCGCTAGCTTATTTAGGAAATGTAATTGATGTATGGGAAGCGTTTTACACTTCTGATATTCATGTAGATTTAGGAAGCGATCAAACATCATTACACAATCCCTGGGCTGGAGGATATTATCCCGCAGGTATCAGTTATGAGGAAGCCAATACCCTAATGGGATCGAACCCTAAACTCTTTAAAGAAAAAGTTAAAGCCTCTTTAAGACGTCATGCAGCCATTGTTCAAAAACACACAGATAAGGGTACCTATTTCTTTGATTATGGAAATGCTTTTTTATTAGAAGCTTCGAGGGCAGGCGCAGATATTATGGCACAAAATGGGATTGATTTTAAGTATCCGAGTTATGTTCAAGATATTATGGGGCCGATGTGTTTTGATTACGGATTTGGACCTTTTCGTTGGGTATGCGCTTCTGGTACTGCTGAGGATCTCGCAAAAACAGATGCCATCGCATGCAAGGTTTTAGAAGAATTAAAAAAGGAAGCTCCACAAGAGATTCAGCAACAAATGACAGATAACATCCAGTGGATAAAAGGAGCTCAAGACCATAAACTAGTTGTAGGATCACAAGCACGTATTTTATATGCTGATGCGGAAGGGCGCATGAAAATTGCAGAAGCCTTTAATACAGCCATTGCTAATAAAGAAATTGGCACAATCATATTAGGACGTGATCATCATGATGTTTCAGGAACAGACTCTCCTTACAGAGAAACGAGCAATATTTATGATGGGTCTCAGTTTACAGCAGATATGGCCATTCAAAATGTGATTGGCGATAGTTTTCGTGGTGCCACTTGGGTAAGCATCCATAATGGCGGTGGTGTTGGCTGGGGTGAAGTAATCAATGGCGGTTTTGGTATGGTTCTTGATGGTAGTGAAGATGCAGACAGACGACTAAAATCAATGTTGTTTTGGGATGTCAATAATGGCATCGCTCGGCGTAACTGGGCGCGTAATGAAGGAGCCATATTTGCAATTAAACGTGCGATGGAAACTGAACCGCTTCTGAAAATAACAATCCCAAATAGTGTAGATGATACACTTTTGAAAAAAATATAAATACAATTAAAAAATAACCAATAAACATAAATCCATGAAAACTAAACTACTCTCTTTTGTAATTGCTTTACTTTTTTTAACGTCTTGTCAATCGGTGCGTGTTGTTGCAGATTATGATAAAGCTGCTTCCTTTGAAAACTACAAAACCTTTGGATTTCACAAAGAGGGTGTAGATCGTGCTGAAATTAGCGATTTAGATAAACGCAGGATTTTAGGTGCTATAGAAACGGCACTCCTTGAAAAAGGCTTCACAAAATCAGATACACCTGACTTGTTAGTTAACTTTTTCACGAAAGAAAAACAACAAATTAATATCTACAATAACAACTTCAACTCTTTTGGGTATGGATGGGGTTGGGCTCGAGGTCCTTTTTTAGGAACTCGTTATAATGTTTCCAATTCGACTGAAGGAACCCTATATATTGACTTGGTGGACACAAAACGAAAAGAACTCATATGGCAAGGAATTGGTCGTGGAAACCTAACCACAAGCGTAAAGCATAAGGAAGAACGCATCAATAATTTTGTGAATTCAATTTTGTGTAGCTATCCTCCAGAAATAGAGCTTTAAGATTTCACATCTAAAGCGTCTCTCAAAGAGTTGCCGATCAACATAAATGCCATCACCAAACTCATAATACACAATCCAGGAATGAGTGCTAAATAGGGTTTTCCTAAAATGATATAGTTATAGTGATCTTTGATCATCGCACCCCAACTAGACATTGGAGGTTGTGCCCCAATACCTAAAAAGCTAAGTCCACTTTCAATGAGAATAGCAGCGGCAAAATTAGCTGCAGAAATCACAATAACAGGGGCTAATATATTGGGTAGAATATGTTTCAATATAATCCTGAAATCAGTGAAACCTAATGCACGAGCTGCTGTAACGTATTGCATTTCTTTCACACTCATCACCTGACCTCTTACAATTCTAGCCACTTCCACCCACATGGTAAGACCTACTGCAATAAATACTTGCCAAAACCCTTTTCCCAACGCCAGTGTAATTGCAATGACCAGGAGCAATGTAGGGATTGACCACGTCACATTAATAACCCACATGATTAATTTATCCCATTTACCCCCAAAATAACCAGCGACGCTCCCGAGTAAAATTCCAATTAGAAGCGAAATAAAAACCGCTACAAAACCAATGGAAAATGAAATTCTGGCTCCAACTAAAATTCGACTTAGAAGATCACGCCCATACTTATCGGTACCAAAATAAAATGTTTTTTGGGTGACAAAGGGATGTAATGAAGCTTCAGTATCTAAAGGTATATCAATCGTTTTTTCTAACCCTTCCAGCCCTTCTGAAGCGTATTCAACATATTTTATTTGATGGGATTCAGCCGTATGCGTTGAAATAGGAATTTGTGAGGGAGGATTTTTGACTCCAAAAAAAACACGATTAAAAAAGCTCTGATCATTGGTTAATGTATTTGGAACTACAAGCATTTCAACAGTAAAACCAGGTTGTTTTGAGTGTATTGACAAATGCATTTGATTGGCAAACTGAGAATCATCAGGTGCTAATACGTACGCAAAAACGGAAATGAATGCCAAAAACACTATAAACCAAAAACTAAGGACACCCCAAAAACTTTTTTTAAATTTCTGGAGGGCTAACGTCGTTAATCCTTGTTTTTGCATGCTTATTTAATCTTTTGCCTGCGCTAATTTATTGATTTTGTAAGAGTTTTTCAAATCACTTAGCACATTAATCGCCTCTTCCATATAGATATCTTTGCTCAGATTTTCATGCCAACGCTCGCGATTAATCTTAAAAACGGAATCTTGCTCCATTAAAGGGCGCTCATAGGGTAACGATTCATATGTTAAATCTGACTGGTATTCAGATAAAACGTCAAAGCGTTTTGCGTCAGTTTCATTTGATTCTAAATCTAGTACATATTTTGAAAAATTCAGTGGATATACAGAGCGATCTCTCATCGTTTTAATCCAACGAGCATTGTCATCAATAAGCTTAATTTCGGCACTTGAATTCATGCGCACTTTACTATTTTTAATGGTCGTTTCATAATCAAAAGAACTTTCCCAAATATTGTAATTTGCAGGTGCAATTTCATCCCATTCAAGTGGGTTTTCTTGATCTTTCTCACCAATGTCTATATAACTAAATCGGTCTGGAACGACTACATCACTTTTAACCCCCTCAAGTTGAGTTGACCCACCATTGATACGGTAATATTTTTGAGTTGTAAATTTGAAAGCGCCCATATCACCATTGGTGTTACTTCGAATCATACGGTTCAAATCAACAATATTTTGTACCGTTCCTTTTCCGTAGGTTTGTTTGCTCCCTATCACAATGGCACGTTTGTAGTCTTGCATGGCAGCGGCTAAAATTTCAGAAGCGGAAGCGGATAATTCATTAACCAAAATAACAAGTGGCCCTTCCCATTCAATGGATCGGTCTGTATCTTTTAGAACTTCTTTGTCTTCTCCAGTAGAACGCACTTGAACGATAGGTCCTTGTTCTATAAATAGACCTCCCATATCAACCACCGTTTTAAGAGAACCTCCTCCATTACCTCTTAAATCCAAAACCAATCCTTGCATGCCTTCAGATTTCAATCGTTCAATTTCTTTTTTGACGTCAGTTGCTGCATTTCTGCTATTAACATCTTCAAAATCGATGTAAAATTTAGGTAAATTTATAACCCCAAAGGTAGTGCCGCCTTTTTCAACAATGGTTGATTTTGCATAGGTTTCTTCAAGCTCAATCTCATCCCTGGGAATGCTTAAATCTTCAATTTTACCATCTACTTTTTTAAGCGTTAAAATTACATTTGTCCCTTTAGGCCCTTTAATGAGCTTGACAGCATCATCCAATCGCATTCCAACAACATTCACGGCTTCTACTTCATCTTCTTGACGAACTTTTAAAATAATATCTCCAACTTCTAACTTATTTTGACGCCATGCAGAACCACCAGAAATAAGCTCTGTGATACTAATTTCATCCATACGTTTTTGGAGGCGTGCACCGATTCCTTCGTATTTTCCAGACATTTGAGCGTCGAAACGATCTTTATCTTGAGGTGCAAAATAGAATGTATGGGGGTCAAATTCCTCAGCAATTGCATTGATGTACATCGACAACCAATCTTCTCGTCTTAGATCATCTATGTAACTGGCGCTTTCATTTAAGGATTTCAAAGTTGCTTCTCTTGCTTCAGCTTCTAAATCTGTATTTGATTTTTTTATTTCTTTTTCTTCAGACACCAAGTCATGGTAATTTGAAAGTGTCGAAAATTTAAGTTGTTTTCGCCAGCTGTCCTTCATTTCAGATTTTGAAGATGCATAGGATTTATTTTCGTAATCGGTGCTAAAGGTTTCCTCTAAATTATAATCAAAAGGCACTTCTAATACCTGTTTATAAACGTTTCTAGAATCCTCAATTCTGGTCAATAAACGTTTGTAAACCAAATTAAAAAAACCAACATCATGTTTTAAAATCTGGTCATCTAAATCTGTTTTATAAGCTTCAAATTCTTTAATGTCGGATTGATAAAAATAATTTTTAAAAGGATCCACTTGATTTAAAAAACTCTCATAAACTCCTTCAGAAAACGTGTCATTTATATCTTTGGGTTCAAAGTGCCCTTCTTCTAGTAAGTAAGTGACCAATTGCATTAAAAGCTTATCCTTGTCTGGATTATCAAAAGACTTTGATGTAAAACTGCAAGACGCAAAAGCGATAAGAATAGAGACTAAAAAAATGTTGATATTTTGCTTCATATGAATAAACGGTTTGTGGGGTAATAAATAATATTCTAAAATATAAGAAAAAATTATGCCAACCTTGATGAACGGTAATAATTTTTTGTTAAAGCGACTGAAATCATCAAATAAGCAACAAATTACTTACTTTTGTAGGAACTTAAACGCAATATAAATGACAAAAAGACCTTTGATTTTGGTCACCAATGATGATGGCATCACTGCACCGGGAATTCGTACTTTGATAAAAGTCATGAACACTATTGGAGAAGTCATCGTTGTTGCACCTGACAGTCCACAAAGTGCCATGGGACATGCCATTACCATTAACGACACCTTGTATTGTAAAAGAGAACGTATAGATAAGGGACCACAAAAAGAATACAGTACATCAGGGACACCCGCGGATTGTGTGAAGTTAGCCGTACACGAGCTTTTAGATCGTAAACCCGATTTGTGTGTTTCAGGAGTGAATCATGGATCAAACTCTTCTGTAAATGTAATTTATTCAGGAACTATGAGTGCCGCAATTGAGGCAGGTATGGAAGGAATTCCTGCCATTGGATTTTCACTTTTAAACTATAAATGGGAAGCTGATTTTAGTCAAATAGAATCGTTTATAAAAACGGTGACTTTACAGGTTTTAAACCAGGGACTACAAAAAGGAATTATTCTAAATGTAAATTTCCCTAAACTATTAGAGACAGAGATAAAAGGCATCCGTGTATGCCGACAAGCCAACGCGAATTGGATTGAAAAATTTGATAAACGTCAAACTCCTTTAGGTCGCGATTATTATTGGTTGACTGGAGAGTTTAACAATTTAGACAAAGGGGAAGATACTGACGAATGGGCATTAGAAAACGGTTTTGTTTCGGTGGTTCCTGTGCACTATGATTTGACTGCACATCACTACATTCAAGAATTAAATAAATGGGATTTCAATGAATAAGAAAAAACTTTTTCAAGGCCTTGTAGTTGGTCTGTTGGCAAATACAATAGGGTTGGTAACTACAGCCCTTGTTTTGGGTAAATTATCGGGGCGATCAGATGGTATTCTTACTGTATTAGAAACAGCTCATTCTGAAAATTTCTTAGGAAAACTTATCAGTTTAGGAGCCATTTTAAACTTACTTAGTTTCTTTTATTTTATAAGAAAAAGACAAGATGCTCGTGCAGGTGGGGTGTTGTTAGCTACAATTTTGATTGCACTCGGAACCTTTTTAATTAGATCATAAATGAAGTATTACATTATTGCAGGAGAAGCCTCAGGAGATTTGCATGCTGCAAACCTAATGAAAGCCCTTAAAAAAACAGATGCAAACGCAGAATTCAGGTTTTGGGGTGGTGACTTGATGCAAAATGTTGGAGGTACTTTAGTAAAGCACTACAAAGAATTGGCATTTATGGGCTTCTTTGAAGTTGTAATGAACCTAAGAACCATCACCAAAAATTTATCCTTTTGCAAAAAAGACATTGAAGCATACCAACCGGATTGTCTGATTTTTATAGATTATCCCGGATTTAATATGCGTATTGCAAAATGGGCAAAAATTGAAGGCTTTAAAACCCATTATTATATTTCTCCTCAAATTTGGGCTTGGAAAGAAAATCGGATCTCTGCGATCAAACGCGATGTTGATAAGATGTATGTCATTCTTCCTTTTGAAAAAGAGTTTTACGAAGACAAACATGGCATGCCAGTTACGTTTGTAGGACACCCACTTATCGATGCCATTGCCGATAGAATCCCAGTTGATGAAACTGCCTTTCGTCAAACACATAAACTCAACGAAAAACCCATTATTGCACTGCTACCTGGAAGTCGAAAACAAGAAATTAACAAGATGCTTACAGAGATGTTAAGTGTTGTAAAAACCTTTAGCGACTATCAATTTGTAATTGCTGGTGCTCCGAGTCAAGACCCTGAATTTTACAGTTCGTTTATTGCAGATGAAAACGTGTATTTTGTTGAAAACTGCACTTACGATTTACTAAGTGTCTCTCATGCTGCTTTGGTTACATCAGGAACTGCAACTTTAGAAACTGCCTTGTTTAAAGTCCCTGAAGTGGTGTGCTATAAGTCGAGTTGGATTTCATATCAAATTGGAAGACAATTGGTGAAACTGAAATTTATTTCCCTGGTAAATTTAATTTTAAACAAAGAGGTGGTAACTGAATTAATTCAAGGCGATTTTAACTCAAAACGCATTACAAAAGAGCTTTCTTCTATTTTGGAAGGCCCTGTACGTGAGGCTCAATTTGAGGCTTATCATGAACTTGAAACAAAGCTCGGAGGCTCAGGTGCCAGTCAAAATGTTGCAGAATTAATTTATAATTCATTAGATTAGAGGAATAAAACAACCTCTAATTTAAACCTGCTTCGAACCCGTTTTTTATGGTTCGGCTTTTTTTCCTACAATGAAAGCCTTTAATTACCCCATACTAAAACTCACTATTTTTCTCGCGATTGGTATTCTAGTCAGCGATAATGTGTTTATTTCTGTGTGGACTATTTTAGGAGGAATTGGATTCTTAACCTTTATATTAATTCGATCGCATTTTTATTGTAAAAAGAACAAAAAAACGCTGTATTGGCCATCATTGCTAGTACTTTTAATAATGATGTTAATCGGGGTTTTCATCTCTAAAACAAATGCTCCTTCTTTTTCTAAATCTCATTATTCTCACTTTAAAACAAGTGCCGACAAGCAATTACACCAACTTGAATTTGTTGTCAAAAAAAAATTAAAATCGACGACTTATAACCACCGCTATTATGTAGAACTTATAAAAATTGACTCCACTTTGGTATCAGGTACACTTTTGATAAATTTGAGCAGGGAATCAATGACCACAAACTTTAAGGTCAATTCTAAAGTCTTAACCTCAGCAGCGCTTCAGGGTGTTAAACCGCCTCAAAACCCCAATCAATTTAATTATAAAACTTACCTAAAACGACAGGGAGTATTTTACCAAGTATTTCTGAAAAATCAACCAGTTTTAGTACTTCCTCAATCTCCAAAAACAATTACAGACTATGCCGAAACAATTCGTGAGGCGTTGAACAAACGCCTTCAAAAACTCTCTTTCAAACCCATTGAACGGGCCTTTATCAATGCCTTACTTTTGGGGCAACGCCAAGATATTTCTGCTGATGTGTATGAAGCTTATAAAAAAGCGGGGGCAATTCATATTCTTGCCATTTCAGGACTTCATATAGGAATTTTATTGTTAATTCTTCAATTTGTCCTGAGACCTCTATTATATTTTGGATATGGAAAATTTGTTCGCTTACTCATTATTCTTTGTGTGTTATGGGGCTTTGCTGTCATTGCAGGCTTATCTCCTTCAGTGGTCAGAGCAGTGACAATGTTTAGTTTGTTTGCAATCGTCAAGGGATTAAAACGTTCTTCAAATTCATTAAATACTTTAGCAATTTCAGCGTTTATTCTACTGTTGGTTCGTCCTAAATTTTGTTTTGATGTGGGGTTTCAACTCAGTTACGCAGCCGTCGCCTCCATTATCATCGTGAAGCCTGTTTTAGATTCGTGGGGGAGTTTTAAAAACCGGATTTTAAATTGGTTTCTTGATTTACTCAAAGTATCCATCGCTGCTCAAATAGGCGTTTTGCCGTTGAGTCTGTTTTATTTCCATCAATTTCCGGGCTTATTTTTTGTAACCAATATGGTCGTGATTCCATGTCTGATGGTAATCCTTGGTTTGGGAATTATGACGTTAATTTTAATTGGAATATTCCACCCACCAGATATTTTAGTCTATTCCTTAGGTTGGGTCATTCAGTTCATGAATCGATTTGTAGAATGGATTGCCACCAAAGAAACGTTTCTGTTTGATCAGATTTCATTTAATTTAGCCGCACTTATAATTAGTTACCTCATCTTGTTTTCTCTCAGCATTTTTTATCATAAAAAAACGTTTAAAAACTTCATGATTTTGGGAATCTGCATCCTCAGCTTTCAAGTCTTTGTGCAACAGATTCCCGCGCTAGCTTCAAAGAATTCATTTGTCATTTTTCATAAAACGAGACACAGTGTTTTGGGTTTCCAGTCCAATCAGCACCTTGAAGTTCACTCTGATTTGGACAGCATATACAATCTACGAATGTTGAAGGATTATAAAATTGGTGCTGCCATTAAAACCCAATCGACTGACAGCATCCCTCGCCTTTATAAAATTGACAATACGTTACTTTTGGTGGTGGATAGTCTTGGAATTTATAATGTTAAAAGTATAAAGCCGCAGTGGGTATTGTTATCACATTCTCCAAAAATCAACTTAAACCGTTTGATTGATAGTTTACATCCTGAATTAATTATTTGGGATGGGAGTAATTACAGAACGTATCAAGAACGCTGGAAGAAAACATGTGAAGCAAAAAAAATGAGGTTCCACCAAACAAGTGAAAAGGGGGCTTTTTTGGTTCGCTATTAACTAAGGCATAAAAGAAGGCACAAACGATTTGTAATAGCCATTAAACGCCTCTTGAGTGTTCATTTCTTTATAAGTATCGTCTTTAAATAACTTCAAGTACAATTCCATTTGTTGCGCAGTTTGATACCCCGGTATTGGAGCGAGTAACTCTGAATCTAAACCTAAAAATACCATCGTTGGATAGGCGGTCACCCCTAAATAACGTGAAAACTGGTGAGGACTGTTTCGACGTTTGGCTTTTTCGGGATTGTAATTTGGATTTGTAAATTTTTGATCTTTAAAATTAACAATTTCATTTCCTTCTGCATTGAATTTTACAGCGTAATAATGTTCATTGACAAAAGCAATCAGATCTTTGTTGGTGAACGTATTTCTGTCAAGCATTTTACAAGGACCACACCAAGAAGTGTACATATCTATAAGTATTTTTTTAGGTGCTTTTTGTTGCAATGAAAGCGCTTCGTCCATGCTTACCCAATTAATACTTTGTGCAAAAAGTGTTGTAGTTCCCAGTAAGAGAACTACAACTATAAATACTTTTTTCATGTGTTTATTTTTATTATTTTTTAACGGTCACATGTGTTCGCTATTAATCATTCCCTTAAATGATAACATTTTAACATGCTCGGTTCATGTGTTTCTTTTTAATTTTTTTAAACGTAACAAATATAATACCAAAATTAGCGAACACCATGCATTAATTTCTTAATTACAGGATAGAGTAACGCAGAGATGACTCCGAGTCCAACCGCAACTGCAGTTAAAATCCAAAAGAAATAACTCAATCCTTCTGATTGTGCAATTCCTTCGGAAGCTTCTCCAAATACACCGGCTAACTTCATACCAATAGCAACGGCTAAATACCAGATTCCAAACATCATGGCAATCATACGACCTGGTACTAATTTACTCACATAAGATAAGGCAACTGGAGAAATACACAGTTCGCCCATGGTGTGAAAGAAGTAAACTAATATCAACCAAATCATACTCACGGAAGCTGTTTTAGCGCCCGGTTCAATAGAGGATGCGCCGATAGCCACACATGCCATTCCAATTCCTAATAATACCATTCCGATGGCATATTTCATGTTAGCATTAGGATTGTATTTACTTTCCCACCACCTTGAAAATAAGGGTGCAAATGCAATAATAAACAAGGAGTTTAAAACACCAAACCAAGACGCCGGTACTTCGGCAATTTGTTTTCCGAATTCAACGGATAACATCCATAGGGCGATGGCCCAAATAATGACAAAACTAATTGCTAAAAAGATATTTGAAAGTGCATATTTTGAAAATGTTTTTTTGAATAATAACCATAAAACCCAAGTAATAATTCCCAAAGGAACAACTGTCATAAGAGTGTTGACAATTTTAAAAATAAAGGCTGAATTTCCTTCTAAAACCCGTTGGGTATAATCCCGTGCAAAAATGGTTAAGGAACTTGGTGATTGTTCAAAAATAGCCCAGAAGAAAATAGTTATAAACGCAAAAAACATCACGGCTAACATTCGGTCTCGAGTGACTCTGTCATACTTAGGAATCCGAATCACTAACAGTACCACAAACAATCCTAAAGCGGATAGAATTGCGATGTTAGAACCTTCCATTCCAAACATACTAAAATCAAATAAATTATAAGCGCCTTCTGATATTTTAGAAATGGGATCATTAAAAATCCATGAGATTCCCAAAAGTCCAGCGACGGCTATCAACACCAATTGAAGCTGTGTAAACGGATTTAATTTTGGCTCGTCTGCACTGAGTTCAACAACTTCTGTATCTGCCTTCACAGGCTTGGTTCCGATGTCTCCAAAAATATTTTGAGCAAACCAAAATTGAAGCAATCCAAACAACATAAAAATACCAGCCAATCCAAAGCCCCAACGCCATCCTACTTGTTCTCCAAGGTATCCACATAGCAGAATTCCTAAAAAGGCTCCTGCATTGACACCCATATAAAAAATAGTGTAAGCTCCATCTTTTTTCTCATCTTTTCCTTTGTACATTTCAGAAATGATTGAGGTCATATTTGGTTTAAAAAATCCACTTCCAAAGACTAATAAGGTCAATCCTAGATAGATGAAAAAAGGAGTTTCAACAGCCATTGCACCATGGCCCAATGTCATAAGCAATGCACCAACAACTACCGCATAGCGATAGCCTATTTTTTTATCAGCGAAATAGCCTCCTAAAAGGGTCGATAAATAGACCAATGAGGTGTAAGTACCAAAGATTGCATAGGCATGTTCTCGAGGCCAACCCCAACCCCCGTCAAGGAGTGATGCTGTGAAAAACATAACGAGCAATGCACGCATGCCGTAGTAAGAAAAACGCTCCCACATCTCTGTGAAAAATAATACAAAAAGTCCGGCTGGATGCCCTAAGACTTTGTCTTTGAACATATTTTCAATATCTGTTGTCATAATAATAGTTTTCTATATAATGTTGGTTAGTTTACTAAAATCGGTAATTAATTTAACACTTTAAAGGTTTTTAGCTATTTTTTCTTTCGTCGGTTTCAAGTATGGAATATTCGAAATTATCCGACCACCCTGATTTCAAAGGCAATACTTGTCTTAGGCGTCCTTCTCTAATCATTCCTGCTTTCTCTAAAACTTTAAAAGAGCCAATATTACCTACAGCACAGCCTGCCTCTATGCGGTGTAGTTTAAGCGTCTCAAAACCAAAACTTATAATCGCTTTTAAGGATTCTGTTGCATAGCCATGATTCCAATAATCGGAATGAATTTTATACCATACCTCAGCTCTTTTGTATTTTTTGTTTCCAAGTTTTAGTCCAAATAAACCAATGAAAGTGCCGTTCAATTTGTTATCAATTGCAAACGTATAATTTTTTATTTCTTTCAATTTATGCTCTAAAATCCAAGGTTGTATTACAGACTTTGTTTCATCAATAGTTTCTGGAATTCCCAGTGCATTATATGCATCTGTTTCTGGTAAAGAATGTAAATCATGGATTGACTCCAAATCTGATAAGTCAATTAGTCTTAATGTTATTCTTTTAGCAACTATTTCGGTTTTGTTCATGTATTTAAATTACGAACGTGTTTGTCTATGTATAGGTTTTCGACATCTGTATTCACAAATGAAGTTTTAGTTCAAAAAGAAAAACCCTTGCTATATTAATTTGCAAGGGTTTAATTTTATTGTTTTTAACTGTCTGCCAACTCAAAACCTTCAGCTTCGTCGTGCTTTAAATCTCTTTCGTTGTCTTCAGCTCCATGTGTTAAACGCTTTAAAGGTTTCAGTAATGCAACCACTAATAATCCGAAGGTTACTGTGAAAAGTACAATTCCTATAAAAATAGTGTACTCTCCAAAGTGTTCTGATTTCTCCCCTAAAATACCTGCAACTTTACCTCCAAGTCCAGTCGCTGCAAAATACAGCCCCATCATTAAGGATGCATATTTAACGGGTGCTAGTTTGGTTACAAATGATAAAGAAACTGGAGAAGAACACAACTCTCCAATGGTGTGAAATAGATACGCTAAAACCAACCACTGCATTCCTGAACTTCCGTTCGCATCGTATTCTCTTACGGCTAAAATCATAAATACAAACCCTAAGCCCATAATTATTGTTCCCGTAGCCATTTTAAATAAAGAAGAAGCTTCTTTGTTTTTCAGCTTTCGTTTTGCCCAAATATTTGCAACCCAAACGGCAAGTAATATAATAAACCCAGCATTTAATCCCTGAAACATTGGAGTTGGTATTAAGTAGCCTAATAGCATTCTATCTGTTTTGGTTTCTGTATAAACACTCATTAATCCACCCGCTTGCTCAAAGGCTCCCCAAAAAACAATTACCAATAAGAAAGAAAGTAATAAGACTAAAAAACGGTCTTTTAATATTTGTGATTCTAAACTTTTAAAAATCATCATTAATAAACCGACCACAAATGAAAGGAAGATAAATAAAGCACCATAACCCCAATGATCAACGCCTTCAAAAGTAAAGCCTGCATATAGTGAGAGTGCTAATAGAATGACTAGAATTCCTAATTGAGCTGGTGATTTAAAAATATTTGAGAATATTTTAACTAAAGAAACATCATTTTTCATTTCTTCTATTGTAGGCTTGTTCCCCACATGTGTAATGTATTTTTGTCCCCAAACATACACTAGTAATCCAAATAACATTGCAATTCCGGCTAAACCAAAACCAGCATGCCATCCCCATTTGGCAACAACAAGTCCGATAACGGACGTCGCTAATAATGACCCTAAATTGATTCCGATATAGAAAATACTAAACCCTTTATCACGTCTAATATCTCCTTTTTTATACAAACCTCCCACCATGGTGGAGATGTTAGGCTTTAGACAACCGACTCCTAAAATAATCAAACTCAAACCTGTAAAGAACGCCCATTCAGCCTCAACAGCTAAAGTTCCATGACCTAAACATAGAATTACGGCACCTAGCATTACTGTTTTTCTCTGACCCAAGATTTTATCTGCCAAAATACCTCCGGGTATTGATATTACATATACCAACATTACATACCAACCATACAGTTGATACGCTTCAAGTTTTGACCACCCCAAACCAGGACCATCTATGTGAGAGGCTTCAGCAATCATATAAATAACTAAAATGGCGCGCATTCCGTAATAAGAAAAGCGTTCCCACATCTCCGTAAAGAATAGTACGTATAATCCGACTGGGTGACCCCAGAGTTCTTTTTGATTTGCAGTTGTTGTCGTTGACATAAATTTAGTGTTAGTTAATAAATTGTTTTATTGGTTAATTTTAATTCGTTCGTTTATCGCCTAATTTATCATTTAAAAAATTAGTCATTTTAGTATATAAATGCATGGTGGTATTTCCTCCATATATGCCATGATTTTTATCGGGATATATAGCCCAATCAAATTGTTTATCCGCTTGAATCAAGGCTTCAACCATACGCATTGTATGTTGTACATGTACGTTGTCATCCCCCGACCCATGCACTAAAAGGTAATCGCCTTTTAATAATTCTGGATAATTAAATGGAGAGTTATCATCATACCCGTTTGGATTTTCTTGTGGCGTTCTCATAAAGCGTTCAGTATAAATGGTATCGTAAAAACGCCAGCTTGTCACTGGTGCAACCGCAATGGCCATTTTAAAAACATCATTTCCTTTTAGCAAACAATTGGTACTCATATGACCACCATAACTCCAACCCCAAATCCCAATACGACTTTTATCGATAAAAGGAAGGTCTGAAAGTTGTTTTGCGGCTTGAATTTGATCTTCGGTTTCGTATTTGACTAAATTCAAGTAAGTTACTTTTTTGAAATCTGCTCCTTTATAGCCTGTTCCACGTCCATCTACACAAGCTACAATATAGCCTTGTTGTGCTAAATATTGATGCCAATAATCCCGTGAACTGCTCCAAGTATTAGCCACTTGTTGTGAGCCAGGTCCAGAGTATTGAAACATCAGAAGTGGATAGATTTTAGAGGGATCAAAATTGGCGGGTTTGAGCATCCACATGTTCAAATCATTACCATTCACACTAATCGTACTGAATTCTTTTGTTGAATAATTAAACGTTTCTAGTGTCTCTAAAAGTGCTGAATTATCTTTTATATTTTTAATCAGTCTGCCTGATTTGGAATCGTTTAGTGTAAATTTTGGAGGTGTAGATGCATTGGAAAAGGTTTTAATAAAATAGGTGAAATCTGCACTAAATTCTGCAGCATTGGTTCCTTCTTCTAAAGACAATCGTTTTTTGTTTTTGCCATTCAATCGGATAGAGTACACATCTCTATTGATGGAGCCATTTTCTACTGATTGATAATAGATTGTTTTGGCAGTTTCATTGTACCCATAATAGGCGGTCACTTCCCAGTTGCCTTTTGTGATTTGATTTTTTAACTTCCCATCTTTTGTGTAGTGGTAAATATGATTAAACCCATCTTTTTCACTCGTCCAAATAAAACTATTATCTTCAAGAAATGTTAGGTTATCTGTTACATCCACATAGGCAGCATCTGTATCGGTCAGTACTAAATTCGCTTGATTTGTAGCTGGATTAAGCAACCAAAGATCTAAGTTGTTTTGGTGTCTGTTCATGTACTGTGCAGACAGAACATCTGGATTTTTGGTCCATTTAATTCTAGGGATATAAAAATCATTATAATCCTTAGTCAATGGAACACTTGAAATATTATCTGAACTTAAATCATAAAAATGAAGCGAAACATCTGCGTTTGTTTCTCCTGCTTTTGGGTACTTAAACACTTCTTGAGTTTGATAGAGTTCGGTTCCATAAATATCCATTGAAAACTCAGGGACCTCAGTTTCATCAAATCGAATAAATGCAATTTTGTTGCTAGAAGCATTCCACTCAAAAGCTCTTACAAAAGCAAATTCTTCTTCGTAAACCCAGTCTGTAATTCCGTTAATAATTTTGTTTTTTTCACCGTCAAAAGTGATTTGTTTTGTGGTTCCAGAACTCAAGTCTTTTATAAATAAATTATTTTTTCGTCCGTAGGCAACTTTGGTTCCATCAGGTGAAAAAGAAGGTTCTTGAATTTTATCCTCTGAAATTTTTTCAAGACTTTCAGAAGCGATGTTATAGACATAATAAAGTCCTAAAGCAGAATATCTAAATATTGGTTCTATTTCCGTTTCCAAAATCACTTGACGTTCATCGTCGCTAAAGGTGTAATTTGTGAAATACGGAATTGCATCCATCGTTTGTGAGGTTGCAATGGTTTTTACTTTAGACAAGGTCTTATAATCGTACAAATCAATGGAAGTAGATCGGCTAGATCTGTCAAAATTCAAAACCGAATATTGCTGTCCATTGTTCATAGAATGTAGGGCAGTCATTCCCTGTGTTCTAAAAGATCCATCCCAAATTTGATCGAGTGAAATTGATTTTTTTTGAGCACTAGCCGTTAAAATAAACAAGCAAGTGAGTAGGTAGATAAAAGGAGATTTCATTTTTAAGAGAATTTTTGATAATATTAGGTCAAGTTTACTAAAAAATTAGGAGAAAACCTCAACTATTAACAGATAAATACGCAATTTGAATAATTGCAGCTCCATAGTAATATGAAGAATAGTATCTTTGTGATTCAAAAATCGATACACATGCAGAATTCCGTTTCTGGATTTTCAAAATTTACTAAAGACGAAAAAATTGATTGGTTGATCTCCAATCATTTTCAAAACAATCCACAAGCGAAAGCCAATTTGGAACGCTATTGGAATACGGATGAAGTCCTTCAAAAGCTTCATGACGAGTTTACCGAAAATACAATTTCAAATTTTTACCTCCCTTTTGGGGTGGCACCAAATTTTTTGATTAATAATAAAATGCATGTCATCCCAATGACTATCGAAGAAAGTTCGGTGGTTGCTGCGGCTAGTAATGCAGCAAAATTTTGGATGGAGCGTGGAGGCTTCAAAGCAGAAGTACTTTCGACCACCAAAGTTGGTCAAGTTCACTTTATGTTTCATGAAGAGTTTATTGAATTAGAGTCTCTTTTCAAATCTATAAAACCACAACTTTTTGAGCAAACCAAAGCGATTACCAAAAACATGGAGGCACGTGGCGGTGGAATTTTAGACATCGAATTGGTGGATAAAACAGCTAAACTTACAGGGTATTACCAACTGCATATTACATTTGAAACAAAGGATGCCATGGGAGCAAATTTCATCAATTCTTGTTTGGAACAAATTGCAACGACCTTTAAAAGCTGCTCTAAAGACATTCAGGTGGTGATGAGTATTTTATCTAACTATGTACCTGATTGTCTAGTACGTGCAGAAGTAAGTTGTAAGATTGATGCACTCGCTACAAAGGCGTATTCGGGTCAAGAATTTGCGGATACTTTTATACAAGCCGTACGCATAGCAGAAGTGGAACCTTACCGTGCGGTGACGCACAATAAAGGGATAATGAATGGCGTGGATTCAGTTGTATTAGCAACTGGTAATGACTTTAGAGCGGTAGAAGCAGGCGTACATGCCTATGCAGCACGCTCGGGAAGTTATTCAAGTTTAACCCATGCCTCTATTGAAAATGGAATGTTTAAATTTTGGATTGAATTGCCACTTGCCCTCGGAACTGTTGGCGGACTGACAGGTTTACATCCCATGGTAAAAACAGCTTTGGAGTTGTTAGGAAACCCATCTGCTAAAGAGCTAATGGAAATTGTTGCGGTAGCTGGATTGGCTCAAAATTTTGCAGCCTTAAAATCACTTACAACAACTGGTATTCAACAAGGGCATATGAAAATGCACTTGCTTAATATATTGAATCAGTTCGAAGCCAAT
This sequence comes from Flavobacteriaceae bacterium, assembly GCA_018608765.1. Lineage (GTDB taxonomy): Bacteria > Bacteroidota > Bacteroidia > Flavobacteriales > Flavobacteriaceae > Hel1-33-131. Next base: position 2,680 of record JABAYY010000065.1, on the reverse strand, counting down.
GACGCTGAAAAAACACAATTAATTGAGCACTTCAAAACCCATACCGTCACACACAGTGCGGTTGTGGAAGCTATTGAAAATCTAAGAGCCTAATGCAGACCTTTTATAGCCATGGAAAATTATTGATCAGCGCAGAATATGCGGTTTTAGATGGTGCCTTGGCCCTAGCATTGCCTACAAAATTTGGACAATGTTTATCTGTAGAATCTAACTCTGAAAATACAATACTTTGGAAAAGCATTTCCAATGAAGGAGATGTTTGGTTTGAAGCTGAATTTACGATTGATGCCACTCTAAAAATTTCTACATCAAACCCTTCAGATATTGCAGTGCGCTTGGTGCAAGTTTTAGAAGCTTTACAACAGTTGAACCCCACACTTTTTGAAGCAGACACTGGCTATGTATTAACGTCTAATCTTGAATTTCCAGAAAACTGGGGGCTTGGCTCCTCCTCTACCTTAATCAATAATTTAGCCCAATGGGCACAGGTAGATGCTTTTAAATTACTGGAATTGACTTTTGGTGGCAGTGGGTTTGACATTGCTTGTGCACAACAGGATTCTGGAATTTTGTACCAATTAAAAGTAGGAAAACCTACGGTCAAAATAGCTGAGTTTTCACCTCCATTTATAGAGTCTTTATTTTTTGTACATCGCAACCAAAAACAAAACAGTAGAGATGGGATTGCATCCTACAAAACGCTGACTGCGGATCAATCACTTGATTTTTCTGAGCTGAATAGTATAACTTTAGAACTCTTAAATTGTACAGACTTAAAAACCTTTGAATCGCTGATTGAACAGCATGAACGTTACATCTCTACGCTCATCCAACAACCGCCATTAAAGGAAGCCTTATTTTCGGATTATGAGGGGGCTATTAAGAGCTTGGGTGCTTGGGGAGGCGACTTCTTCTTAGCAACAGGAAACGCAGAATCAATGGCTTATTTTAAGTCGAAAGGATTTTCGACTGTTGTTCCGTATTCAGAAATGATTTTATAAAAAAAAGACCCCTTTCTGAGTTCTTTTATATCGTCACGAATATGCTACGTTTGGCATTTTAACACTCCGTTTTTCAGTTTGCTAGTATGTTTATTAATTACTTTTATTTTCAAATTTAGCACTATCTGCCAAATGCACTATATTTTTTGGTGTAGCTAGTTATTTATGAATATTTTTTTATCTGTTTTTCAATCCAATTATCAAATTCTTTGTTATTAAAATCTGTAATTTCATTTCCTCTTTTTGGGATTTTCACCCCAAATTCTAGTTCCACCCAAATTTGAAAATCTTTATTAATGCCTTCTTTTATTTCTTCCCCTAGTTTCTCTATTATTTGTGATATTGATATGGATTTGTTTCCAATAAAATGAAAATGTCCCATTGCCCTTTCAATATTCCACTCTTCAACAGTTTTATCTATATCAGCAAATCCAATTTCATCATATCCAATAGCTAATAATCGTAGAAAATCAATAAAATTGTCAGCGAGAATATATACTGCGTTTCCCTCTGAACCTAAATGAATAATTTTCTGATTCCCCTTATCATTTATCCAAAAAGCATAAATATCACCACATGCTCCAGCTCCAAATAATCCAAACCTATCCGACATATCAACACCACACCAATATTCCATCGCCTTTGTCTTTCCATCATCTGCTCTCAGCTCAAAACATCCACTTATAGGATATCCATTTTTTTCAGTCCATTCACATAATTTTTTTAATTCGGCAGGAATTACTATGCTTTTTGGTATTCCTTTTTTGATTTTTTCAAAAATATCCATTGTTATTATTTAATTGCCTATAACGTGTTTGTGTATGATTTCGTTGCGTGTTTGAGCAACTAATTTAGCAAATACAAACCGAATAGAAAATCCGCGAGGATTTTTGTAAGTAAGCTAGAACAAGTAATTACTTATAGATGTTGTTGGCGGTAGTTACTTTTATAATTCATCAAGATTAATAACAACTCCTACAATTTCAGAGATTCCGTCAACTGTTCGTGTTGAGATTTTTATAGTCCCTTTTCCATTATCATACCTACATTTATAATGTAATTCAAACCAATCCGCGCTTTCAGTATACCCCTCATAGATATAATGAGAATATCCATAAGTGTTGATTTTCCCAGTAGCAGCTCTTAATTTTTTAAATTCAGAAGAGATTTGGTCAATTGAAATTTGAGACTTAGCATATTCTCCAAAGACATCATATAATTTATTCCATTCTGAACGATTGAAATCATTTTTTATTTTAAATAAAATTTTATCAGAATATTTGCGTGTTATGTCAGATGGAAGGTTTTTGGTTTCTTTTATTTCGGTTGTATCAGTATTTTTACTGATAGTTTTGTTCGAAATTAAATAAATTAGGTTTCCAACAATTAAGAAGAGACTTATTATTGTTATTATTTCAATTCTTTTTATTCTTTTTTCCATTTTTAGTTTTAATTATTGCCAACTTGTATATATCCACACTATTGCGTTTATATATTAGCGCATTATTTATAAATTATTTATTATCAGAGTCTTAACATTCAATAAGGCAATCTGTTGCACTTTTGATAGTTGCAAAATATTTTTGCTCAGACACTTATAAACCTCTGTCGTTTATAAAACGTTTTTCAATAAAATTAGATCTAAAACTTCGGTTAAATTGCGTATTGAAGATTTAGAT
>JABAYY010000090.1:23236-30581 GCA_018608765.1 Flavobacteriaceae bacterium | reverse complement strand
CTAGAAGGGGAGGTGATAATTTCTACTTTTTCAATGGCATCTGCAAGCAGGACACAAAATCGAGGAAGTAAGAGTAGAAACACATAAATTTCAATTTTTATACAATGACGGCGACACATTTCATTTTATGAATACCGCTGATTATTCTCAAATTGAACTTCAAAAGGCAGTTTTAGACAGTCCCGAATTAATGAAAGAAGGTGAAGTAGTTACCGTACTTATTAATACAGAAGACAGTTCTCCACTTTCTGTAGATTTACCAGCAAGTGTGATTCTTGAAGTAACTGCAACAGAACCTGGAATCAAAGGAAATACTGCAACCAATGCAACCAAGCCAGCAACAGTTGAAACTGGTGCAACCGTTATGGTTCCATTATTTATCAACGAAGGAGATAAAATTAAAGTAGAGACCGCAAAAGGTTCTTATAAAGAACGGATCAAAGAATAGTATGAAATTTATTCAGCCGCACACCCTTAAACAGATTGCATCGCTGATTGATTGCGATTACATAGGAGATCAAAATTTTGAGGTGTTGGGTATGAATGAAATTCATGTTGTCACCCCTGGTGACATTGTTTTTGTTGACCATCCTAAATACTACGATAAAGCCTTGGCTTCTAAAGCCACAGTAGTCCTTATTAATAAAAAAGTAGAATGTCCTGAAGGAAAAGCGTTGTTAATCTCTGACGATCCTTTTAGAGATTTTAATAAACTAACCACACATTTTAAACCGTTTCAAACTTCTCATAAAGCAATTTCTGACTCGGCAACGATAGGAGCAGGCACAATTATACAACCCAACTGTTTTATAGGAAATAATGTGGTAATCGGGGAAAACTCAATACTCCACGCCAATGTGAGTGTTTTTGATGATACCGTCATTGGGAACAATGTGGTAATACAATCGGGGACTGTTTTGGGAGGAAATGCTTTTTATTATAAAAAACGTCCAGAAGGTTATGATCAATTACAATCTAGTGGGCGTGTAATAATAGAGGATAATGTCCACATTGGTGCCTCGTGTACCATTGACCGTGGCGTTACTGGAGATACTACAATAGGAACTGGCTCAAAACTTGACAATTTAATACAGGTGGGGCATGACACAATTATTGGTAAAAACTGTTTAATTGCATCTCAAACGGGTATTGCAGGTTGCTGTATTGTTGAAGATGATGTGACTATTTGGGGACAAGTGGGAACCAATAGCGGAATTACAATAGGAGCAAAAGCGGTTATTTTAGGACAAACAGGAGTTACAAAATCTATTGAAGGTGGAAAAACATACTTTGGAACGCCTATTGAAGAGTCGCGAACAAAACTAAAAGAATTGGCATTACTTCGTAAACTTCCAGATATTATTCAAGAAATAAAAGAAAAGAATAATTGATATAATTTTAAATGATAAAACCTTTAAAATTACCATTCAAAAAATTACATTTGCAGGAGTTAAAAAACTAATAAAAACAAAACCACATGAGTGTTTTAGTAAATAAAAATTCAAAAATAATTGTTCAAGGATTTACAGGAAGTGAAGGGACATTTCACGCCTCACAGATGATTGACTACGGCACAAATGTTGTTGGTGGTGTAACTCCCGGAAAAGGGGGACAAACGCATTTAGAAAAACCTGTATTTAATACTGTTCAAGAAGCAGTAGAGCAGGTAGAGGCGGACACTACTATTATTTTTGTACCACCCGCTTTTGCAGCCGATGCTATTATGGAAGCGGCAGACGCAGGTATAAAAGTAATCATTACAATTACAGAAGGAATTCCTGTAGCCGATATGATTAAGGCTTCAAACTATATTAGTACAAAAGACTGCCGTTTGGTAGGTCCTAATTGTCCTGGAGTAATTACTCCTGGAGAAGCAAAAGTAGGCATCATGCCAGGATTTGTTTTCAAAAAAGGAACTGTAGGCGTTGTATCAAAATCTGGGACGTTAACTTATGAAGCTGCTGACCAAGTTGTGAAACAAGGTTTAGGAATCACGACAGCAATAGGAATTGGTGGTGATCCAATTATTGGAACGACTACCAAGGAAGCTTTAGAAATGCTTATCAATGATTCAGAAACTGAATGTGTGGTGATGATTGGAGAAATAGGAGGACAACTAGAAGGAGATGCTGCTAAGTGGTATAAAGACAGTGGAAGTAAAAAACCTGTGGTTGGATTTATTGCTGGTGAAACAGCTCCTGCTGGCCGTACAATGGGTCATGCTGGTGCCATTGTTGGTGGAAGCGATGACACTGCACAAGCTAAAAAACAAATCATGAGAGAATGTGGTATTCATGTCGTTGAATCTCCAGCTGAAATAGGAAAGAAAGTAGCGGAAGTACTCGCTTAAAACATCTCTTTTTATATAATATTTAGCCTCCTAATAATATTAGGGGGCTTTTTTGTACCTATCACACTATAAAATAGTTTACGGATAGATTCTTTAGTTCTTTAAATTTATTGTCTAACTATTTACTTATTGTACTTAAACAAAAAAAGCCACTCTGGGAGTGGCTTTTTTTCATTCAACATTAAGTTGTTACTATAAATAATTTAATCAAATGCCTGGGCATCACCTACATGAACTTCTTGTACGTTGTAAATATCGTAATGTGGTGAATCAGTATGGGTAGTACTAAAATAATCAACAAAGGTTTTAGTGTAAGTATTTCTTACAAATGCGATCACTTTTAAGTTATCCATATTGTCTATATTAGATGGTAAATCAAGAGCTGAAAAGGTACGTGAGTAAACACAACCAGCAACGGCACTTGAGGTTTGAATGGCATCTCCAAGTTGATCTGTATAAACCTCTCTTAAAACATCTCTATGTACGTAACTAGTCCCTTGAGAAGATCCCGACTGTGGTGTAGAAGTTGTAACGTTATCCTCAACTAAATAAACCATTAACTGTACTTGTTCATTTGGCGTTGTATTAAATCCAACTTTTACTTCTATATCTAATTTCCCTGCTACAATCGCAGTTTCAAGTGCTAAACCAACAGTTGCAGTCTCTGCCAATTCGTTATTTACTTGTCCCATATTTGGAAAATTCCATCGTGTATCCGCTCCATTTACATAGACTGTTGGAAACCCTGTGACATTATAGTGGTTAGACCAGAAAGCAGTTTCAGGTATTTCCATTGGATCACTTCCACTTGCATGATAGCCAACCCCAAATATATTTGAATTTCCACTCATAGCATTTGCAATTGCTGATGCAGCAGGAGGGCACTGTGGACACCAAGTACCTGTAAAATCTTCTAAAAGTACTTTCTTGGTATAAGTCGTAGGAGCTCCTGAATCGATTGTAACATTAAACGTTATTGTATCAGATGTTAATCCTTCGTAGGTTGCAACAAAGCTATAAGTTCCGTCAGCAGTAAATTGATAAGGATTGGTAGTAACCGACCCATTAACAGTCACTTCAGCTTCCGATGTCACTGTATTATTAAAGTTGTCAGTAACCGTAAAGGAAGCAGAATCTCCGATGCTATAACATTCTTGATTAAAATTAAGATCAATGCTAGTCGCAGGAGTGTCAGACACCGTAATAGTAAGCGTATTTGATGTTAAACCATTGTAGGTAGCAACCAACTGATAAGAGCCTTCTGAGTTAAAAGAAAACGGGTTTGAAACAGATTGACCGTCAACTTTTAAAGAGGATGAACTTGTTACGTCAGAGGAGTTGTTTCCTGTGACAACAAACGCTACTTGAGATCCCGTGTTAACTTCATTAGATGCTGTAGATAATGTAATTGACGTAACCGCTTCATTACCATTTCCTGAACCTGAATCTCCGCCGTCATCGCTAGATGAACAACTGAAAATTAAAAGCGCCAATAATAACGATTTAAAAATATTTAGTGTTTTCATTTATTTTTGTTTAAGATATTAATAAAACAAATAAACAAAATATAAATCGAAAATGTAAGCTCAACCCACATTAATTACAATTATTCAAGCTGAACATTCACTAATGTAGTAAATAATAATATTCTTTTTAATATTAACCTGAATTCATTAGCTATAAATTTAATAGATTTTTAAATTGACAACATTCATTAATCAATTATAAGGGAATTTTATTTGAAAGCATTTTACTATCTTTGAAAAATATTATTTACAGAGACTATTGTTATAACGATTAGAAGGAATTATATGAAATTACTAGAAGGAAAAACAGCTATTATCACAGGCGCAAGTCGTGGAATTGGAAAAGGAATTGCAACCGTTTTTGCTCAGCATGGCGCTAATGTAGCGTTTACTTACAGTGCATCTGTTGAAGCTGCCAAGGCTTTAGAAACAGAACTACAAGTTTTTGGAACAACCATTAAAGGATACCAAAGCAACGCTGCTAATTTCAATGATGCTCAAAAACTAGCAGAAGACGTCCTTTCTGATTTTGGTGGAATCGATATTCTTATAAATAACGCTGGAATTACTAAAGATAATTTACTCATGCGAATGGGTGAAGATGATTTTGATAAGGTTATTGAAGTGAACTTAAAGTCTGTTTTTAACATGACCAAAGCTGTGCAACGGACCATGTTAAAGCAGCGAAAGGGCTCTATTATTAACATGAGTTCGGTTGTAGGGGTAAAGGGGAATGCAGGTCAAACAAATTATGCCGCTTCGAAAGCTGGTATTATTGGATTTTCAAAATCGGTTGCTTTAGAACTAGGTTCAAGAAATATTAGAAGTAATGTGATTGCACCAGGATTTATTGAAACTGAAATGACAGCCAAACTAGACGAAGCAACTGTAGCTGGATGGCGTGCAGGAATTCCTTTGAAACGAGGTGGTTCTCCTGAAGATATTGCCAATGCATGTGTATTTCTTGCAAGTGACCTGTCTAGTTATATTACCGGACAAACAATTAATGTCGATGGTGGAATGCTTACCTAATCTGTTGTAAAAGGCACTGCTACCATTCAAAGCTTATCTAATTATGCCCATACAAACGATTTTATATATTACTGGATCTGGAATTTTAGCGCTATTTATAGCGTTTTTTCAGTATATATATAAATCCAAAAACAACCGTCTTCATTGGTGCTTAGCTGGGCTTAGATTTATTGCTATTTTCTCATTACTGCTTCTTGTCATAAATCCAGAATTTGAAAACAACGAAATTAAAATAATTAAACCTGTACTTTCAGTTGTGGTTGATAACTCTCAATCAATAAAGTACTTAAACAAAGACAGTGTTGCTTTAAAGACAGTTCAATCCCTCGTTAATGACCCAAGAATCGCTTCAAAATATGATGTCAAAACGTATGCTTTTGGTAAACAAATCAATCAGAATTCACAACTTAACTTCGAGGATACACAAACAAACATTTCAAAGAGTCTTCAAGATGTAGAGTCACTTTATAAATCCAAAATTGCGCCTATTGTTTTAATTTCTGATGGAAATCAAACTGTTGGTAATGCTTATGAATTTAATTCTAATCAGTATGAACAAATTATTTTTTCAGTAATATTGGGGGACAGTATGTATCAAACTGATTTAAAAATTCAACAAATCAATGTCAATAAATACACCTACTTAAATAATAAATTTCCAGTGGAGATTATTGCTTCCTACACTGGAAATACCGACGTCCAGTCTGAATTAAAAATTGAGTCTCTTGGTAAAACTATACATAAAGAACGAATTCAGTTTTCAGCTACTCAAAATTCAATTATTCTAACCCCTAAGATTGCTTCAAACAGGGTAGGAGTACAACGGTATAAAGTTAGTTTAACTCCAATTGAAAACGAAAAAAATAAGAAAAACAATCAAAAATCCTTTGCGATTGAAACCATTGACGAATACACAAAAATTGCGTTAATATCAACTGTGTCACATCCCGATCTTGGGGCTTTAAAATCTGCTATTGAAACCAATGAGCAACGGTTAGTGAAAATTTGTTCACCAACAGAATACTTAGCAAATATGGATTCTTATGGACTCGTAATTTTATACCAACCCAATCAACGTTTTAAAACTGTTTTTGATCGTATTGAAAAAAGAAAATTAAACTCTTTTATTATTGGAGGTACCCAAACACAATGGCGTTTTTTAAATTCTATTCAAACTGATTTTAAGCAAGAAGTTACAGGGCAAAGTGAAAATTATCAAGGAATAATAAATAAAAATTTTAATAATTTCTCAGTAGATGATTTCAACTTTAGTTCCCATCCACCTCTTGGGACTGAATTTGGAGGGATCTCTATAAACGTACCTTACGAAACGTTGGTGTTCAAATCAATTAATGGCATCTCAACTCAGGAGCCCTTATGGTTTACTTACGAAATCAATTCTCAAAGAAAAACTGTCTTGTTAGCTGAAAATATATGGAAGTGGCGCATACATTCTTTCCGTGAAGATCAAGATTTTAAAACATTTGATTCTTTTGTGGCTAAATTGATTCAATATTTAAACATCAAAAATCAAAACACTCGACTGGTTGTCAATTATGAATCTATTTATGATGGAAGTCAACCCTTAAATATATCTGCTCAATTTTTTGATAAAAATTATGAACCCAATGGGAATGCACAATTACTTATAAAACTAAAAAACAAAACTACTGAGCTACAATACGAGTTTCCCATGATAGCGATTCAAAATAGTTATGTCGTGAATTTAAGCGCATTAGAGGCTGGTAATTATTCTTTTGAAGTAAGTGCTGACAACGGAAAACATCGTTCATTTGGGGCTATTGAAATTTTAGATTTTAATATAGAACAACAATTCATAAATGCAAATGTTCAGAAACTTCAACAACTCGCTATAAATACAGAAGGGGCCGTTTATTTTGATACTCAGCGGGAACAATTAATCACAAAGTTAGTTTCTGATAATAGATTCTCTAGTATTCAGAAAATCATTAAAAAAACTGTACCTTTGATCGCTATAAAAATTTGGTTGTTATTGCTTATTTCAAGTCTAACAATCGAATGGTTTATTAGAAAATACAACGGACTTATTTAATAATTTAAAAACAAAAAAAATGCAAAAATTTCCTAAACTCGGACTTCCCATAATTTTTATAATTGGAGCAATTGTTATTTTAATTTCTAAAACAGCTGTAACTATCGGACCTGGAGAAGGTGGTGTGTTATTTGAGCGTTTTGGGGATGGAATTGATACAGAACAAACTTACGGAGAAGGGTTTCATATTGTAGCTCCTTGGAACAGTATGTTAATTCACAAAGTAAGACAACAATCAATTTCTGATGAAATGAATGTTCTTTCCGTGAATGGACTTGAAGTTAAAGTAAATGGTACAATATGGTACGAGCCTAGCACTTTTTTGAGATTGATCACTTATCACGTACCCAAAAGCACATTAGT
>JABAYY010000090.1:13065-23226 GCA_018608765.1 Flavobacteriaceae bacterium | reverse complement strand
AAATGGTACAATATGGTACGAGCCTGAATACAAAAACCTTGGAAACCTTATCAAAACAAAAGGAGAGGATTATGAAAATGAACTTTTAGGCCCAGCAGTCAATGCCGCAGCAAGAAGTGTTGTAGGACGCTATACACCAGAACAGTTATACTCAAGTAAGCGTGACGTCATTGAACAAGAAATTCTTGACGAAGTAGTGAACTTACTAGATGGTCAGTTTTTGGTTGTGAAACGTGTTTTAGTAGAAGACGTGAAACTTCCTAATACCATTAAAAATGCGATTGAGAGCAAATTAAAGCAAGAACAAGAATCTTTAGAATATGAATTTAGATTGGTTACTGCGGATAAAGAAGCTCAAAAAGTGCGTATTGAAGCACAGGGTAAAGCCGATGCTAACAAAATACTAAGTGCTTCACTGAACGATCGTATTCTTCAAGATAAAGGAATTGAAGCGACTGTTAAGTTATCTGAATCACCAAACAGTAAAGTGATTGTAATTGGCTCCGGAAAAACTGGCTTGCCAATTATTTTAGGAAATCAGTAAATTTTAGATATTAGTTAGTTTTAAATACTCTAATTTATGAAATCAATAATTTTTGAATATAAGTTAGGTTTACTCTAATTATTTTCTGAATATTTGTACTCAATAAAAAAAATGAATTTATTTATAGCAATCCATCATCATCACCTTTTAACTGGCCATCAAGCGAGGTAAGGTTGTGTAGGATACTATTTTAAACTATATACGGACCCGTTTGAGAAATCAAACGGGTCTTTTTTATACTAAACAATAAAAGAATGAATACGTTAAAAATTGCAGTTCAAAAGTCAGGTCGTCTCAAAGACGATTCCATGAAACTATTGAAAGATATTGGAATCTCCATTGATAATGGAAAAGACCAACTCAAAGCGACAGCTACTAATTTCCCTATCGAAGTATTTTACCTTCGAAATGGCGACATTCCTCAATACTTAAAAGATGGGGTTGTTGATGCTGCTATTATTGGGAACAATGTTCTTGTTGAAAAAGGAAACTCTATTGAATATATTTCTAGCTTAGGATTTTCCAAATGCAGAGTTTCTATTGCCGTTCCAAAAAATATGGAATACAACTCCCTTAAAGATTTGAATGGCAAACAAATTGCGACCTCTTATCCAAATACAGTCAATGCCTTTTTAGAAGAAAATAACATCTCAGCGAGTATCCATGTCATTAATGGATCGGTTGAAATAGCTCCAAATATTGGATTGGCAGAAGCGATTGTTGATATCGTATCAACAGGAGGTACTTTGTTTAAAAATAATTTAGTTGAAAAAGAAGTAATTTTAAAATCGGAAGCTGTTTTAGCAGTCTCCCCAACAATAAATGAAGCTCAAAAAGCAATTTTAGATAAAGTTAAATTTCGAATTGAAGCGGTACTTAAAGGACAGTCCTCCAAATATGTATTGCTTAATGCTCCAAATACTAGTTTAGAAGCTATCATAACTCTTTTACCTGGAATGAAAAGCCCAACAGTACTTCCGTTAGCAGAGTCGGGATGGAGTTCAGTACACAGTGTTCTTGATAAAAACCAATTTTGGGATATTATTGACGATTTAAAAGCATTAGGAGCCCAAGGTATCCTTATATGTCCAATCGAAAAAATGGTGCTCTAATGAAGTCTCTAATTAAATACCCAGCCCAATCCACTTGGGAATCAATACTCCAACGCCCCACACAATCTGTGGAAGCCGTTGAATCAATTGTCAATGAAGTGTTTTTAGCAGTGAAACAAGAAGGCGATTTAGCTATAAAGCGATATACCAAACAGTTTGACCAAGCAGAATTAAAATCTGTTTTTGTATCACAAAAAGAGATAGATTCTGCATCTGAAGTAGTTTCAAAGGATTTAAAAGAGGCCATTCAGCAAGCCAAGTCCAATATTGAAGTTTTTCATAACGCTCAAAAAACAACAAAAGTTGATGTGGAAACACAGCCCGGTGTTCGTTGTTGGCAAGAAAAACGTCCAATTGAAACCGTAGGACTTTATATTCCTGGAGGCACAGCACCACTTTTTTCAACAGTACTGATGCTGGCAGTGCCAGCAACCTTGGCAGGCTGTAAAAATATTGTTTTATGTTCACCTCCAAATGCAGAAGGAGTGATAGCGAATGAAATACTTTACACAGCGGGGTTGTGTGGCATTACAACAATTATTAAAGTAGGAGGGATTCAAGCCATTGCAGGACTGACATTTGGAACTGCTAGTATTCCTAAAGTATCTAAAATATTTGGTCCAGGAAATCAATACGTGACTGTGGCAAAGCAATTAGCTACCAAGTTTGGAGTTGCAATCGATATGCCAGCAGGACCCAGTGAACTATTGATTGTGGCAGATAAAAATGCCAATCCTGCCTTTATCGCTTCGGATTTATTAAGTCAGGCAGAACATGGTGTTGATAGTCAGGTTGTTTTGGTTTCAACAGATGAAAAACTACTTTTGGAAACTGCCGAACAAATACGCATTCAAACGCAACTGTTAGATCGTAAATCAATTATTGAAAAAGCACTTGAAAACAAGAAGCTTATTTTAGTGATTTCAGATCAAGAAGCAGTTGATTTAATCAATTATTATGGACCAGAACATTATATCATTTGCACTGAAAATAATTCATTTTTTGTTGATAATGTGATCAATGCAGGATCTGTATTTATTGGAGAATATACTCCAGAAAGTGCAGGAGATTATGCATCGGGAACCAACCATACGCTACCAACCAATGGGTATGCAAAAGCCTATTCAGGTGTAAATTTAGATAGTTTTTTGAAAAATATAACCTTTCAAGAAATCACCAAACAAGGCTTAGCAACCATAGGAACAACCATTGAACTCATGGCAGAAGCCGAAGGTTTGATGGCTCATAAAAATGCTGTTTCAATCCGATTAAAATCTATTGAAGATGAATCTAAATAAATTACTTCGAAAGAATATATTAGGGATGAATCCCTATTCGTCTGCACGCGACGAATATAAAGACATACAAAATGATATGGTGTTTTTAGATGCCAATGAAAATCCATTTGACAGTGCTTTAAATCGGTATCCTGATCCGCAGCAAACCGACCTAAAAACACTTATTTCTAAGCAAAATAATGTGGCAGCCAATCAAATTCTTTTAGGGAATGGAAGCGATGAAGTTTTAGATTTAATTTTTAGAGCCTTTTGTGAACCCAATCAAGACAGTATTGTCACATTGCCACCAACTTATGGCATGTATGATGTATTGGCAAATTTGAACGCTGTAGAGAATTTACAAGTGCCTTTGTCATCAGATTTTCAACTTGAAGTCGATGCCATTTTAGCAACTATTAAAGCGCAAACAAAACTATTGTTTATCTGTTCTCCAAACAATCCATCTGGAAATACGGTAGATCGAATTGCAATAGAACGTCTTTTAAATGGTTTTCAAGGCTTGGTTGTTATTGACGAAGCATATATAGATTTTACGGAAAAAAGTAGCTGGTTACAGTCGTTAAATGCGTATCCAAATTTAATTGTAACGCAAACACTCTCTAAAGCTTACGGATTAGCGGGAATCCGATTAGGTATTTGTTATGCTTCTGAAGAGATTATTGCCGTGTTAAATAAAATTAAACCTCCTTATAATATCAATACTCTTACTCAAGATGCAGCACTGAAAGCACTTCAAAATAAGGATATAGTTTCTGATCAAATTACAACTGTTTTAAAAGAGCGAAGCCGATTAATAAAAGCCTTTAAAACTTATGATTTTATAAAAAAAATACATCCTTCCGAAGCTAATTTTATTTTAATCAAGGTCGATGATGCAAATAAGCGTTATGATGAACTTATTAAAAAAGGTATTGTAGTTCGGAACCGCAGTTCACAATTGAATTGTGAAAATTGCCTTAGAATAACTGTTGGAACGCCTTCAGAAAACGCCCAATTATTAACATTATTAAAGACTTTAAAATGAAGCCTGTATTATTTATAGATCGTGATGGAACGATTATCCGGGAACCTGCGGACGAACAAATTGACTCTTTTGAGAAATTAGAATTCTATCCAGACGTGTTTTCAAATTTGAAAAAAATATGTCAAGAGTTAGATTTTGAAATTGTGATGATTACCAATCAAGATGGGTTAGGAACAAAAGTGTATCCTGAAAATACATTTTGGCCAGTACATAATTTTATTCTCGATACTTTTAAAAATGAAGGGGTTGTTTTTGAAAAACAATTCATCGACCGCACCTTTGCTAAAGATAATGCACCGACTCGGAAACCTCAAACAGGTTTGTTAACGGAGTATTTTACAGAAGCCTATGATTTAGAAAACTCATTTGTAATTGGGGACCGCCTTACAGATATTGAATTGGCTAAAAATTTAGGGTGTAAAGGAATTTTTATCAATGACCAAACCCGTTTAGGTACAAATGAAATCTCCGTAAATCAAGAAGATTTAACCCCATTTATCGCTTTAGAAACAAACCGTTGGGAAACTATCTATGAATTCCTCAAAGCGAAGCAACGCGTGGGCTCTATTGTGAGAAACACCAATGAAACAAAGATTGCTATTACTATTAATTTAGACGGAACAGGTCAAAGTAAAATTGATACTGGGATTGCCTTTTTTGATCACATGTTAGACCAAATAGCGCGACATGGGCAAATGGATTTAGACCTCAAAGTAAAAGGTGATTTAGAAGTTGATGAGCACCATACCATTGAAGATACGGCGATTGCTTTAGGGAATTTAATACATACAGCTCTAGGTTCAAAACTAGGAATTGAGCGTTATGGATTTTGCTTGCCAATGGACGATTGTTTGGCACAAGTGGCTATTGATTTTGGGGGTCGTAATTGGCTCGTTTGGGAAGCAGATTTTAAGCGTGAATACATTGGTAAAATGCCAACAGAAATGTTTATGCACTTCTTTAAATCCTTTACAGATGGCGCAAAGTGTAACTTAAATATTAAAGCTGAAGGCTCTAACGAACACCACAAAATTGAAGCGATTTTTAAAGCCTTTGCAAAAGCAATTAAAATGGCTGTCAAACGCGATGTAAATAAAATGATCTTACCATCAACCAAAGGAACTCTAGACTAAATGAATGTTATAATAATAGATTACGGAGCAGGAAACATTCAAAGCATTCAGTTTGCGTTTCAGCGTTTGGGAGTCCATGCGAAACTATCTAACTCTGTTGATGAAATTCTAAAAGCGGATAAGGTCATTTTTCCAGGGGTTGGTGAAGCAAGCCAAGCAATGAGAATGCTCAAGAAGTCAAAACTCGACCTTTTAATTCCAAACCTCAAACAAGATGTTTTAGGAATTTGTTTGGGTATGCAGTTGTTATGCAATCATTCCGAAGAAGGGGATACCCAAGGACTCGGAATTTTTGACGTAGATGTCAAACGCTTTTCGGATGCTGTTAAAGTTCCACATATGGGATGGAATACGATTCAAAACTTACAATCAGGGTTACTCATGGGTATTTCTGAAAATAGTTATATGTACTCTGTTCATAGTTATTATGCGAATACTGGAAATCAAACTATTGCCTGTTCTCAATATGAACATGAATTTTCTGCAGCCTTGCAATCTGATAATTTTTATGGTGTTCAATTTCACCCTGAAAAAAGCAGTAAAGATGGCGCTCAATTATTACAAAATTTTTTAAACTTATAACATGCGAATTATACCAGCAATAGATATCATCAATGGTCAATGTGTACGTCTTACTAAAGGAGATTACAGTACTAAAAAAGTCTATAATGAAAACCCTCTTGAAGTCGCCAAAATGTTTGAAGATGTCGGAATTGAATCACTACACGTAGTTGATTTGGATGGAGCTAAAGCACAACACATTATTAACCATAAAATTTTAGAAACCATCGCCACAAAAACAAGTTTAAATATTGATTTTGGCGGCGGATTAAAATCTGGTGAAGATCTAAAAATAGCCTTTGAATCGGGGGCAAATCAGATTACTGGCGGAAGTATTGCAGTTAAAAATTCGTCACAATTTTTAAATTGGTTAGAAATTTATGGAGCTGATAAAATTATTTTAGGCGCTGATTGCTTGGATCAAAAAATTGCGATTCAAGGGTGGCAGGAAGAAAGTGATAAAGAAGTTCTTAGCTTTATAAAAGACTATGTTACAAAAGGTATTTCGTATGTCATATGCACAGACATCGCTAAAGATGGAATGTTGCAGGGACCTTCTTTTGAGTTATATGAAACTATCATAAATACGATCAATCCTGTTAAGCTTATTGCTTCAGGAGGTATTTCGGGCTTTGATGAATTGCCAAAATTAGCTAATTTAGGTTGTGAAGGCGTTATTATAGGCAAAGCCATATACGAAGGAAATATCAGTTTAAAACAATTAGAAACCTATCAACTCAACCGTTCATAACTATGTTAGCCAAACGAATTATTCCATGTTTAGATATTAAAAACGGTCGAACTGTGAAAGGGGTTAATTTTCTCAACCTTAGAGATGCAGGGGATCCGGTTGCCTTAGCAAAACAGTATGCTGAGAATGGGGCTGATGAATTGGTGTTTTTAGATATTTCTGCGACTTTAGAATCGCGATCTACAACCATTGATATGGTTCGTAAGGTTGCCGAACAGATAGACATCCCTTTCACTGTTGGTGGTGGCGTTAGCACCATTGAAGGTGTTGAAACACTCTTAAAATCAGGTGCTGATAAGGTTGGAGTAAATTCTGCAGCCATCAAACGCCCTGAACTTATTAATGAGCTCTCTAAAGCATTCGGAAACCAATGTATTGTGGTTGCTATTGATGCCAAAGAAGTGAATGGTAAATGGCTGGTGCATTTAGCGGGTGGTACGATTCCAACGGAACTAGATTTATTTGAATGGGCCAAAGAAGTTGAAACACGTGGTGCAGGCGAAATTTTATTTACCTCAATGAATAACGATGGTGTTAAAACAGGGTTTGCAAATGAAGCCTTGGCTCAACTGTCAGAAACAGTCAATATTCCAATCATTGCTTCTGGAGGTGCTGGAAGTATAGAACATTTTACGGATGTTTTTAAAGATGGAAAAGCGGATGCAGCCTTAGCTGCGAGTGTATTTCATTTCGGTGAAATTGCCATAAAAGATTTAAAACAAGAATTACAATCAAATCAAATAAACATACGACTCTAATGGATATCAAGTATAACAGTGAAGGATTAATTCCTGCAATTATTCAAGACGCTAATACGAAAAACGTTTTAATGCTCGGATACATGAATGCCGAAGCGATCGCAAAAACTTTAGAAACAAAGAAAGTTACCTTTTTTAGTCGAAGTAAGCAACGCCTCTGGACAAAAGGGGAGGAGAGTGGTCATTATTTATCCTTACATAGTTTTAAAAATGACTGTGATAACGACACCTTATTGATCCAAGCAACGCCACAAGGACCTACATGTCACAAAGGAACAGATAATTGTTGGGGGGAATCTAATGCTGAATCTTATGGATTTTTATCAGAACTCGAGACCATTATTTCAGATCGCAGAGAAAATGCTTCTTCAGAAACTTCGTATGTATCTGAATTATTTGAAAAAGGACTTAATAAAATAGCTCAAAAAGTAGGTGAGGAGGCTGTTGAAGTTGTGATTGAGGCTAAGGATGAAAACGATGATTTATTTTTAAATGAGAGTGCGGATTTGTTGTTTCATTATTTGATTTTATTACAAGCAAAAGGGTTTAAACTTAATGCGGTTATAGACGTTCTAAAATCTAGACATTAATTTTGTAACTCTTTATAAAATTACGACCTTGTAAAGATGTTGCAAAAGCGTTATTTTTATGTAGTCAAGGTTCAGTTTTTAGGGTATCGTTTTCATGGATGGCAAAAACAGCCAAATACTAAAACTGTTCATCTAATGATTGATCGTACGTTAAAGTTTATTCTTGGAGATCAAAAATTCAAAACACTAGGAGCGGGGCGCACGGATGCCATGGTATCTGCGAATGAAGCAGCGTTTGAATTGTTTTTAGATCATGAGCCTATTGAAAATGAGGCGGAGTTCTTGGATTTATTTAATAAAAATCTCCCTCAAGATATCCGTTCATTAAGCATCACAGAAGTCGATGCTAAATTTAATATCATTCAGGATTCTAAACTAAAAGAGTACCATTATGTGTTTGCTCAAGGAGCTAAATTTCATCCGTTTGCAGCTCCGATTATGACCACTATTTTAGATTCTTTGGACATCGAATTGATGACAGAAGGCGCACAGTTATTTGAAGGTAAAAACAACTATAAAACCTATTGTTACAAACCCACACAAGAGGGACTATACAATCGAGAACTTATCTGTTGTGAACTTATAGAAAACACGCTATATACCGCCAATTTTTTTCCAGAAAAAAGCTATGTATTAAAAGTGATTGGAAAAGGGTTTGGTCGCCATCAAATACGATTGATGATGGGGGCTTTGATCAAATTGGGGCGTGGAGACATCGATTTAAATTATATTAAAAATAGTTTAAAACCAGAGAGTCAAGAGGTGATGGATTATATTGCTCCAGCTTCTGGATTGATTTTACATAAGATTGAGTTTTAAAAATCATGTATCTTGTAAGCAGAAAAACATAGATAGACCAAAATATGGAAGGTAAATTGAATTGGATTTTAAAGAATTTACATCTGCTTGTTTCATTACTGATTGTAGTGCCAACAGGTCTCATTTATGGTTCTCCATCAATTCTATCAAGACAATTGGATATTCAAATAAATACTATTGACCTTTCGAATTTGCTCAAGGCCAATATGTGTTTGTATATTGGAATTTCGGTAGTATGGGTTTTGGGAATTTGGAAAACGAACTATTGGAAACGAGCCACCGAACTGAATATATTATTTATGCTAACTCTCGCCATTGGACGTGCGTTCAGTATGGTGATGGATGGGTTCCCAACAGATGGTTTTGTTTTCGGCATAATTGCAGAATGTATTCTCGGATTTTATTCGATTTACCAATTAAAAAAATATAAGATATGATCTCTAAAGACGTATTTGGTTTCTTAAAAAGCCTTCAAAAAAACAATAACCGTGATTGGTTTCACGAACATAAATCAGCATTTAAAGAAGTTGAAATGGGAGTGAAGCAGTTTTATGCTCAATTATTTGAGCAGCTAAACACGGTGGATTCTATTGATACCTTTAAAGTGTTTCGCATTTATAGAGATGTTCGATTTTCAAAAAATAAATTACCCTATAAAACTCATTTTGGTGGCAGTTTTCATCGTACAAAACCTGAATTGAGAGGAGGGTATTATTTACACATTGCTCCACAAAATGAGAGTTTTATTGCAACAGGTTTTTGGGATCCGAATAAAGAAGACCTTCTAAGAATACGTAAAGAGTTTGAAACCGATTCAAAAGAGATACGAGAGGTATTGGAACAGCCTGAATTTAAATCTGTGTGGGGAGAATTACAAGGGGACGAACTAAAGTCTGCGCCGAGAGGGTTTGATAAGTTAGACCCTAACATTGATTTAATCCGTAGAAAACAATTTATTTTCACCAAAAAGTTCACGGATAAAGAAGTACTTTCAAAGGATTTTGAAAAAGTTGTCATTGACAACTTTAAAGTCATTAGACCTTATTTTGACTATATGAGTTCTGTATTGACCACTAATTTAAACGGAGAATCTACTCTGTAGGCCCCATTTCAGTGAGTAACTGAATATGACTGATAAGGCGTTCTTTAATAATCCCTACCATACGTTTATTTAGGGCAGAGGCATTAAGAGTATAAACATTATATTCTTCAACGGTAAAAAGCCCTACAATCATATCTTTTAGACAGTTTCTGAACGTACTGTCTTTTAAGAGTGCGTTTTCTATATAAGTTATTTTTTTTTCAGTTGACAACTCAAAAAACACGTTTTTATATTTGTTTGAGAAGTTTAGAAAAGCAGCTATTAAGAGATCGTTTTGAAATTTAATAAGGGGTCTTAATACACTGTTTTGAAAGTATTCTTCGGATGACATATCCGTTTTAATCGTATTAGATATAAGATCTAAACGAATGGCTTTTAAACTTGAATCTCTGGAACTCATTTCTTATTAATTTTGTGACTCAAATACAGGTGTTTCAGATATTTCAAGATCAAAATCATTAACTGATGC
>JABAYY010000090.1:0-13055 GCA_018608765.1 Flavobacteriaceae bacterium | reverse complement strand
GGTTTATCTATCAATAGTATGCTATCATATGATCAAAAATATCGGCGATAATATATTCATAATTTGCCCAACGTTTATCACTACTAAAGGCATAAATTTCAATTGGTAAACCATGTGCAGAAGGTTGCAACTGTCGCACCATAATCATCATTTCTTTATTGGTAGCAGAATGTTGTTCAATAAAGGTTTCCATGTATTTCCTAAACACTCCGATATTAGTCAAATTTCTACCATTGATCAGAAGTGATTTGTCTATTGCATTGGTTTCGTTGAAGGTACTGATTTCTTCTGAGCGTTGTAATATGTATTTAGAAATCAATTGAATCTTAGAGATTTTAAGAATATCGTCTTGACTTAAGTTTTTAACACTTTTCATACGGATGTTTAGAGAACGCTTGATGCGTCTTCCTTTAGATTCGTTCATACCTCTCCAATTTTTGAAAGAATCGGAAATCAGGGCATAGGTAGGGATGGTTGTAATGGTATTGTCAAAATTCTGAACTTTTACGGTTGCTAAATTAATTTCAATGACATCACCATCAGCACCAAATTTCTGAAAAGAAATCCAATCCCCAATTCGAACCATATCGTTAATAGAGACTTGAATACTGGCTACAAATCCTAAAATTGTATCTCTAAAAACTAAAATTATAATGGCAGAAATGGTACCTAAACCAGCAATAAACTCTAAAAATGAGATTCCAGAAACAATGGCAACCGTTGCAAAAATTCCGGTAAGCCATACAAAAATCATAAAAACCTGAATGTAACTATCTACAGGTTTATCTTTAAGAAAATTAAGTGTTTTGAAATATATTTTCAAGGAGTTAAGAACATTTCTTAATCCCCAGATTGTAAGGGCAATTCCAACGACTAAAATTGTTTTTTCACTAAAGTCTTTTAATTTATCAAAGTCATAAAATAAACTTGGTATAAGTTTATAAGTGAGAATAAAAGGAACAATTTGAGCAATACTACTTGGAACTCTGTTGGCAAGCATGATGTCATCAAAATCCGTTTTAGATTTATTGGCAATTTTGGTAAATGCGGCACGAATAATTTTCTTAAGTATAAGATCAATAATGTAAATGAAAATAGTCAAGGCTATAAATAAAATCGTAATACCTAAATTTGTAGCAATGTTTGACGGTAAGCCCCAAGAGCTTAATAACTGAATTATTAGTTCTACTATATGTTTCATGTGTCTTTTTTATTTTTTTTTAACGGTCACTTGTTACATCCATTTAATTATTTTCTAAAACGTCAAATTTTCGTTATGGATGTTTCATGTGTTATGCTAATTTTCTAAGTTTATGTTCAACGATAAAGGTTCCAAAAGGAACGATAGATGCTAAGGCAATTAAAATAAAATGTTTTTTGAACCAAGGATGGTCAAATCTTAGGACAATTATAAATGCGATATACGCCATAAATAAAAAGCCATGAGGCATTCCAAGCATTTTAACAAGGGTGACATCATTTCCTATGTACTTTAGTGGCACACCTACAAACAGTAATAGGATATACGATAGACCTTCCAGAAAGGCTATGATTCGAAAGATTGTAAGTGTTTTCATTTGTATGATATAGTCATGGTACAAAATTAATGAAGTTTAAATGAATAGAGGGTATTGGATGTGAAATATTCTATTTTACATAATATAAATTATAGAACAAATATAGTAATTTCTGTATAGCCGTTTTTAAGGCTATTTACACATAATTGTAGATATAATGTCTTTAGACTTATATCTACAATTATGTTAAAAGAAATTACGGCTTATGAATTTCAAGGTTTATTTGATAGCTATAATTTTATAGTATGTAAAATATCCTAGGAAGTTTTGTACACAGAATAAATTGTAGTAATTGGCTCATTAAACATTCGGCTCTTGGGTTTCCTACTAAATAACAAACATTCTGTACAAAATGACGCATCAATAGTAATATCTGAGATCCTTAAATTAACATAATATTGTAACTATTATGTATAAAAATTTTAACTTTGTAGAAGTTATGAAGCAACTATCCCATAAAATAATGTCCTTTGCAATGGGTCGCTACTTTTTAAGTCGAAATGTAGGCGATGCTAATGGTGTTTTTATGGTTATATTTAAAAAGATCAAAGGCGAATGGAAAATTGTGGCCGATATGAGTTGTGGATAAAATGATATTTAAACGTTAAACAATCGACGTAATGGACTCAATGACTCCCAATGCTGCACGTTCTCCTGAAATCATAGCAGCATTAAGAGACGCATTTAATTGAGTATCTCCAGCTAAGAATAAATGATCTGTTAAACGAGTTTCCGAAGGCATCATTTCGTATTTTAAATCCTGTAATTTTGGTAATGCTCTAGGAATGTTATAAAGTTTAATAAAACTGGTAGCAGTAATCCCACATAACTCAGTTAGCTCGATTCTAACCGCTTCAATTAAGGATTCATTAGAAAGCCCACGGCGATCTATAACTGTAACTGAAAGTATTTCTTTTAGTGGTGTTGTAGCACTCTCTAAGCTACTGTTGTAAAAAATATTATTTATTAAAGTTCCTGATTTCGAAATAAGACCAATCAACCTTTTATTGATTACACGAGTATCCGTTTCAAAATATAGAGTTGTGCAAGATTTCCATTCAATAGATTGATTTTTTAATTTAGAAACTAAACCACTCGCTTCGGAAGCTACAATGGTGTAATGGCTTTCTAATTGAGTACCATTCTCAAGTATAATTTTTCCATCTTTTAACGATTCTACTTTTGTATTGTAATTAAATTTTGTGGTCTTTAAATTAGACAATAATTGTTTTGGAATTGCCTCAATTCCCGATTTTGGAATCGTAGCATGGCCCTCACCAAACATTTTATAAACAAACTCAAACATTCTACTGGATGTTCCAAGTTCTGTTTCTAAAAAAATACCACTAAAAAAAGGTTTAAAAAAATCCTTGATCATTGCATTCGAAAACCCTAATCGCTGTAAATACTCCAACGTTGTTTGTTCCGATTCTAAAAAAATTGCCTCAAGGGTTTTCTTTTTTAGCTTTTGATTTAATTTTAGTATTTTCAATTTATCCGAAAAGGTCCCGATTCCAGATTTTAATGTAGGGATAAGTAATGAAAGATTTCTTAAGGGATCTCCTATTGTCTTTTGATCATTTGATTTAAAAATACAGGCACCAGGTAAAAAAGACTGTAGCTCTAAAGCATCACAATCTAGATGTTTTTGAACGGCTGGATAGGACGTAAGTAACACTTGAAAACCATGGTCTAGTTGATACCCATTAACAATATCTGTTTTAACGCGCCCCCCTACCCGATCAGTAGCTTCAATAACAATTGGGTGATATCCATGATTTTCTAAAACTCTGGCAGCAATCAGACCACTGATTCCAGCACCTATAATGTGTATTTTGTACTCTTTTTTAGTCATTATTTTTAATACTGATTCTATTTACGTGCATTGACGTGTGTTTGTAACAAACGATTTTTTTCTTGTTGTACAGCAGGATGTTTTTTATGTCCCCAAATCTTATCTCTAGCCAAACGTGCACTCTCCTGCAAATCCACAATTGGAAGTGGATAATCCTCTCCAATAAGAACTCCACAAAATGTCTGTTCCATAGCCGTCATATTCCAAGGCTCGTGAATATGTTCTATAGGAACATTACTCAATTCTGGAATCCATTTTTTGATAAAAATCCCTTCAGGATCATGTTCCTGAGAATTTTTCACTGGATTGTATAAGCGAACTGTATTAATACCCGTAGTACCTGCTTGCATTTGAAACTGTGGATAATGTATTCCAGGTTCATAATCTAAAAACTGACGTGCCAAATGGTAAGTGCCATCCCGCCAATCTTGATCTAAATTCAACGTTAAAAACGAAACGACCATCGCTCGCATTCTAAAATTAATCCACCCAGTAGCTTCCACTGCCCGCATGCACGCATCAATCAAAGGAAACCCTGTAGTTCCTGTTTTCCAAGCTCTTATAAAAAGTTCATTTTTATCGTGTGCTAACAGTTCATATCCTGTATTAATGCATTCTGTTTCATAACGACACTCCATTTCAAATTTCTGAATAAAATGACAATGCCAATGCAACCTAGTAAGCATAGCAGAAAAAGCTCTGCTGTTTTTGGTGCCATTAGGGTGCGTTCCAATAAACTGAAATGCTTGCTTTATACTCATATTTCCCCAAGCAAAGTAAGGAGATAAACGACTGCAAGACATCCTACTTTCAGTAGGTTTAGAGATGTATTTCTGATACTTAAAACCTCGTTGAGTGGTAAAGGACTTAATGTACCTCCATGCATTTATTTCTCCTGGAGGTTGAAACTGTTTAGGATATTCTTTTAACAGCGTTTCTACTTTTTTAGGTATTAAAAAAGAATGTTTTAAAGATTCTTGTTTGGAAACTGAATACCTGTTTTGTATCACAGGTTGATGCATTGTTATATGCCACTGTTTGTTCCAATCTACTCTGTTTTTAATACCCCTTAAAATCCCATCACGTTGAGATTCTTGCCAGTCAATTTGGTGATCGTTACAAATAATTTTAATCTGTTTGTCACGCTGCCACGTGCTTTGAGTGCCACTTTCACGATAGCTAAAAAGACTGTTTATCTTAAAGCATCCATTAAGATAATTAAAAACATCTTTAGCTTCACCATAAAACACCTCTACCGTCCTATTAAAAGGTGCTAAGATTTTATTTAAAGCTAAAATAGAATGGTACACAAATTGTAAATGCCGAGGACTTGTATCTGGATATTCAATTTTGGTAGGTTCAAATACATAAACAATCCTATATGAAATACCGGCGCGCTCTGCCTTTAATAAAGGTTCGTGATCTTGAGATCGAATGTCTCGTTTTAACCATACAATATTTACCGATTGATCATTCAATACGTAAGCTGTTTTTTACATTTTTTCCAAAACGAAAAGAAAGATGGAAAATAACCCTGAACATCAAACATCCAATCTCTAGGTTCTTCATTCCCGTGGTAGTGTTTGCTTAAAGGATGTTCCTTAAAATAAAGGGTATTAAGCTTGTAATCGGACATAAGATCATTGAATTCTCCCACATACACTTGAATAGAATCTATGTTTTCTTTAGAAATCTCAAGTATAAAATCAATTGTTTTTTGAGATACTGGATAGTCCTTAAAATGCGACGGTTCTAAAAGTAATACCCTATTTGCTGAAACATCATTTTTCCATTGAGGATCTAAATTGTAAAAATTATAAATACAGGTTGGAAGAGCTGTATTAATTTCTAAACGCTTTTGGTTTGGTAATGGCGTTTTCAGTTCAATGTTAGGAGTTTCTTTTAAAGACTCTGGAATTTGCATTGAAGAAAAAGCTTCATAAGGCACATCCAAAAAGGTGTTTTTTTGAGTAGAAAAACAGTATTTATTAATATTATCTTGATTGGCTACATATTTTTTATTGGCGTTGGCTCCAGAAACCCATTGCCAACTTAAAGCATTACTTGCCCAATCGGCATCCAATAAATGATAATACATCCACTGAGCAGGAACTTTCCAATGACTATGGCCCATATTACAAGACACTGCAGCAATATACATTCTCAAGTGATTGTGCATATACCCTGTTTTGTAAAGCGTTTTTATAGCACCATCTAAAGCATCAACACCTGTCGTGGCATCTACAATAGATTTTGAAATAGAACTATTAGATACAGGGCTTTGAGGATGTTTTAAATCTTTATTGATTGCTGCGCCCTTTGCAATCCAAACCTGTTGCCAATAATCTCTCCATGCCAATTCTTGAATGAATTTTTCAATTTGAGCTGGTTTATATCCTTTTTTTAAAACTTCGGTTAGGATGAATTTCGTAGAAATTACCCCTCTTGAAATGTACGGAGATAAGTGGGTAACAGCCCCATTGATATAGTTACGAGTCGAACCGTATTTAACAGGGTCAATCGCACGAATACGCTGTAAGATTTCAGCATAAGACAAAGGAAATATCGTAGCTTCTTGGTTAAATAATTCCATAAATTATGTACTTTTTTTAGTCAGTAAAACAACCATTTGTGTGGGTGTTTCGTTATTTAATAATAGATTATAAAGATATGATATGTTTAAGAGTTTTTCATTATTATAAAACAGTAATAATTTGATATACGTATTCAATCATTTTCCAAAACAACCGAACTTACTCATTTACAAGGCAAAGCCAAGTTATAAAATTGAAAATCAACTTTTAAAGTTATTTAGTTTACAGAACGTATATTTGCCTTAACTTTATAAACCCACCGTTAATCAGTGATCACTTTATTTTCTATGCCTTTTAAAAAATTACATTCTGATATTCAAGAGAAACTAGAGTCTCTGGACATTCAAACCCCAACGCCTTTTCAGAGTCGCAGTATTCCAATCATAAAAAGTGGTGTCAACACGTATTGCATAGCTCCTAAAGACAGCGGAAAAACATCTACAATGGTATGGACTACCTTACAAAAATTGAAATGTGAAGCTGATGGAAATGCACCTAGAGCCGTAATACTTGTAGAAAATAAGGAACGAGCCATGGAATTGTACGATACGTTTTTAGCCTACACAAAATACAATTCATTACGTGTGTATGTCGGGCATGAACAACTGCATATAGATATTCAGAAGTCAGAAATATTTATGGGTTTGGATGTTCTAATCTCAACGCCAAAAACAATGAATAAACTATTCTTATTAAATGGTGTCAGTACTGCACAATTAAAAATAATTAGCATAGATGATGCGGAATTTTTATCGCAACATTCGTCCTATACAGCGCTCATGTCGATTGCTCAAAGCATTCAAAAATGCCAGTATGTTATCTATTCAGAAAAAATGCACCCCGTATTAAAACGTTTTGAATCCTATTTTATGGAACGCTCAAAAATCGTTTCCTTTTAGAAATTAGCCTTACAAAACACAGCAGCAACATGATTCCTAAATTACATTATATATCTCAAGGAAATTCACCCAAAACACATCTGGATAACATCCAAAATGCTTGTGCATCAGGCGCCGAATTAGTAGTGTTAGACATTCAAAATAGTTCTGAAAAGAAATTTTTAAAAATAGCCACAAAAGCTAGAGAGATAACGGCTCATTTTCAAACACGCTTAATTATTAATGCTCATATTAAGCTTGCAAAAGACCTAAAAGTAGATGGCATCCATATTGATACCACTAGCGATTGCCCTACCTCACTAAGAAAAAATTTACACTCTTGGCAGTTGATTGGAGCATCCGCAAACACATTGCAAGACTGTCAAAGCTTCATCAATAAAGAAGTTGACTACTTATACTTGTCGCCATTCAAAGCTACAGAAGACACCCACGCAACGGAATTGGGATTAAATGGCTATACCGCCATTAATGAAGCCTTACAAACAGAAACACCCATCATCGGAGTTGGAGGGATTAAAATAACAGACGTGGCTGCCATTCTTGAAACAGGTATTTCTGGAATAGGGGTATCTGATGAAATTACACATGATTTTAATTCTATAAAAATATTTAACCAATTACTTACAGCTTCGTCAACAGAAGAACGACGTTATACATTTGAATAATTAGTTTACGATTTACAAGCCCTTAAATCTTAAATGATCTGGATCAAATGACATCATAAATGTCATGATACCGATTTATCATTTCTGTGTTATAACAATTTAATATCAACCCTTAAAGCATAGGTACTATGACGAAAGACAGAAGACAATTTTTAAAAAACACAGCACTTGCGGTCATCGCTATAGGTGCTTCTCCCCTACTAACAAAGGCCGATACTGGTAAAGCGAAGCCTCTAGAAACTTTAAAACCACAAGAAGGGTGCAATCCATTAACACAAGATTACTATGGAACAGGGCCATTTTACACACCCAATGCGCCTGTAAGTTCTGACGGTGTTATGATTCCTAGTGATGAAGTGGGAACCCGCTTAAAACTATCAGGAATCATTAAAAATTTAGATTGTACAGAAGTTATTCCTGATACTATATTAGATTTATGGCATGCAAATGATGCGGGTGCTTATGACAATATAGGTTTTAGTCTGAGAAGAAAAATTGTATCTAACAGTGCTGGTTTTTATAGTTTAGAAACTATTCTTCCTGGAAAATACTTGAACGGAAGTACCTACAGACCCAGTCATATTCATGTAAAGGTAACCACTCCAGGGTTTGCAACATTTACAACACAACTGTATTTTGAAGGCGACACGAGTATAGCTTCTGATGCAGCGGCGTCCATAACTTCTGGTACTTTTGATGCCACAGACCGGATTATTTCTCTTGTTGATAATAATGGTGTTTTGGAGGGGACATGGGATGTGATAGTAGATGGAGATGGTAATCTAAGTACAAATGATTTACATTTAACAAATGGGATGATATATAATGTCAGCCCTAACCCCTTTAACGACCAAGTAACAATTAATTATGGCATTTTTAAATCCGCAAAAACAAGTGTGGAAATTTATAATTTACAAGGACAATTAGTTGCCAATGTTGAAAATAAACAACTGAATGCAAATAAATATTCAGCAGTTTGGAAACCACAATCGTTTATGGCTTCTGGACTTTATTTATGTGTGTTAAAAATTAACGATCTACAAGTTCATTACATGAAGATTTTGAAGAAATAAAAATTTCGACAGTCATTTTTTATTCAATAACATTTGATTTATTTATCGAGGGTTATTAAAGGAAATCGCATACCTTCGCTCAATGCATGCACAAAACCCTTACAGCGATCGGTATGATCTTAAACGATTGGCAACATTCAATCCAGAATTAAAAGAACACATTGTTTCAAACCCTTCTAACGAAGACACTATTGATTTTAGTGATTCAGCATCTGTTTATGAATTAAATAAAGCCATGCTTTTGGCCGATTTCAACCTCGATACATATGAGTTGCCTATGGGGTATCTCATCCCTCCTGTCCCTGGACGTTTAGAATATTTATTGCATATACGAGAGTTTCTTTCAGAACAATTTAAAATCGATGGAAATACAAAACTTCGAGGGCTAGATGTTGGTTCTGGAGCAAATGGCATCTATTGTATTTTAGGCACTCAACATTTCAATTGGAACATGGTGGGCAGTGAATGTGATTCCAATGCCGTTAAGATTGCAAAAGCGAATGTTAATTCTACAAAATCATTAAAAAATAAGATAGATATTCGACATCAAGAAAATAAGAGTTTTCTTTTTAAGAATGTTATTCAACCTAGTGAGCAATTTGATTTTACCGTTTGTAATCCCCCTTTTCATACATCCAAAGAAGATGCGTTTAGAGGTTCTCAAAAAAAACTTAACAATTTAGGGCGTGAATTTGATAAACAACAAGTCGCTCTTAATTTTGAAGGACAAGCCAATGAATTGTGGTGCAACGGCGGGGAAGCCCTTTTTATCAAACGATTGATTAAGGAAAGTATCTTATTTAAAAATCAGGTGAAAGTATTTTCTACCCTAGTTTCTAAAACAGATAGTTTAGCAAACATTGACAAACAACTTAAAAAAGCAAAAGCAAATTCTTATGTAATTCCAATGGATTTAGGCAATAAGAAAAGCCGTATTGTATTGTGGTGGTTTGATTCCGCCTTATAAGACCGTTACCCGTACTTTTTTCTTTTTAAGTCGTGAGTTGTTTAATTTCTCTACCAAGTCCTCTGCGATCATTTTAGGCACCGCTACAAACGCGCAATCTTGTTTTAACTCAATGTTTCCAAGCTGATCTTTTGTTATGTTACCTTGCTTAAAAAAGAGTCCTGCAATATCTCCTTTAGAAATTTTGTCTTTTCGACCCCCAGAAATAAACAAGGTTACCCAAAACTGAGGTTTACGAATTGATTGCTTAGAAATATTAACGATTTTAGAATTATTAATATACTCTGGTAAATCCTCGGCGTCTCCCTTCATTATATAGGCTGTTCCTTTTGAATCAACTCTAGCAACACGCCCGTTTCTGTGTATAAATTCTTCTTTAGCACGTGGTACTTCGTAATGAATAATAAATTTTAACTCTGGAATATCAATCCCTCGTGAAGCTAAATCTGTTGCAATGAGAATTTGATTGGTCCCATTTCTAAATTTTATTAAAGAACGTTCTCTGTCTTTTTGCTCCATCCCCCCTACAAAACAACTGTTGTTTACTTTATTTTTATCTAAGTAACGACTTACCAAATCTACACTGTCTCTTAAATTACAGAATATTATTCCGGTTTGATTGCCTAGATGCCCTATTAAATCTAAGAGTGTTTGAGATTTCTTTTTAGAAGGAAACACAACAGTTTTAATCTCCAATTTAGAAACTACTTTAACTTTTAAATAATTAACGATTGTAGGTTGATCCAAACGTACAAATCCAGGAATATTAATACTTTGAGTGGCAGACGTTAAGATCCGTTTATTAATATGTGGCAACTGACTGATAATTTCTTTCATTTCTAATTCAAATCCATCTTCAAGCGACTTGTCAAATTCATCTAAAATAAGTGTTTTAATACTTGTTTTAGAAAACCGATTGTTGCTAAAATGATCTGCAATTCTTCCAGGAGTTCCAATTAAAATTGCAGGTACGTGTTTGATTTCAATTTTATCTTTGGACATCGGACGACCACCATAAACTGCATTGACTTTGAACCCAGATCCCATACTGCGAACGACTTGTTCAATTTGAATGGCCAATTCACGAGAAGGAACGATTATTAAAGCTTGAATATCTTTACAATTGGGGTCTAACAATTTAACAAGTGGCAATAAAAATGCCAAGGTTTTGCCAGTTCCTGTAGGAGACAACAGGATGGTGTTAGTTGTTTTTTCAATAACAGAAGTTGCTTCCTCTTGCATTGGATTCAATACATGGATATTCAATTTCGTTAAAATATCTTGTTGTTCTTTAATTGTATTTGCCATAATATTTACTTCTTTTTTGAAGCCTCAATTTTTGAATTCGCTGCACTTGTTTGCGCCAGATAATTTGCCAACACTTTATCAATCAATTCCTCTTTTGTGAGGTGGTGAAATATGGTATTCACATTATTTCTGAATTCATCTGAAATGGTGCGGTTTGGTTTGGTCTTAAATATTTTTTTGGCCCACAACAATCCATTATTTTCTTCGATACTTTGAGCATCTGCTTTTTTAAATTCCTTAAATGAAATCCCTAACTCTTGTTCAAATTCAGGCAGCTCCTCAATTTCTTCTTGTTGTAATATGGTTAATGACAACCCCTTTGCTCCGGCTCTAGCCGTTCGACCACTTCTGTGCACATAGGCTTCATAAGTATCTGGCAAGTGATAATTGACAACATATGAAACTTCTTTCACGTCAATACCGCGGGCTGCTAAATCAGTCGCAACCAAAATATCAATATAGCCTTCTCTAAATTGCCCCATAATACGATCGCGAATGCCTTGAGATAGACTCCCATGAAGCGCTCCCGAAGAGAATTTATTAATGGCTAGATTTTTGGCTAATTTATTAACGGCTGCTTTAGTTTTACAAAATATAATTCCACGTTCACCTTCTTTGGAACTTAAAAAATGCATTAAAACATTCAGTTTTTCAATAGGTTCTACCACCACATACTGATGATCAATTCCTTGATGTCCAACGGTTTTCATATTTGCCTCAATGTGTATTACATGTTTGGACATATAATTTTGAACCAATTGTTTTATAGCTCCTGAAAGTGTGGCGGTAAACAACAGAGTTCTTCGAGATTTTGGTACTTCTTTAACGATAAGATCTAAATCTTGTTTTAAAGCACTCACCATTTCATCCGCTTCATCCAATACTAAATAGGATAACTGTTTAATATTAATCGCTCCACGCTTTACTAAATCCACCAATCGACCCGGAGTGGCAACTACAATATGTGTAGCGGTTTTTAAACGTTCTATTTGAGGTTTGATAGAAATCCCACCACAAACGGATGCCATCGAAATTGAGGGAATTTCTGCTGCATATGCAACTAAGTTTCCATGGATTTGTTGTCCTAACTCCCGAGTTGGCGCCAATATGACAACCTGTACATTTGGGTTTTCAATGTCAATTAACTGCAACAAAGGAACTCCAAAAGCAACTGTTTTACCAGCTCCTGTTTTAGCCACTGCGACAAGGTCCTCCGTTTGGTTTAAAATGAGCGGAAGGGTCTTTTCTTGAATATCTGTAGGAACAGAAATTTGTAAATGCGCCAAGCCTTGTTGCAAGGACTTATTTATTCCTAAATCAGAAAATGGTTTTGACATAACATAGTTTTTGGCAAAGATAACTATACAAAATACGGGAATCGTCTAAATTGGAATGTGAATTCAATTTAAAAAAGAGAAAAGAGAATAAAACGTTATAGAATCAACTTAAATTAAGACTTAAGCTTCTTGAGTTGTACGCTTTGATTTTCTATAAATATAATTAGGATAAATAGTACGTTTTGCAAAACGATTCAATTTATTAGAATTAATCATTTTTATATAAATCTGCTTTGTCACCCCAAAATATTCGTAAGTGGATCCATCTAAAAACGTAATTTCTAAAAGTAAACCTTTGTGAATATAATCAGCAATACCCGAATTTGTAATCGTTTCTGTATAAACGTCTAGGTTAGCTGCAATTGTTTCTGGTGCGATGCTCACTAAAAAATGATAGCCATCAATGATTTCACGACTTTTTAGTTCAGCTTCTTCAGCTTTAGAATCATTTTCTTGAAATTTATCAGGATGCCATTCTTTTACTAGATTCCGGTAACTCTTTTTTAGTGTCTTAAGGTCTATCTCCTTTTCAACATTAAATAGTTTCTTATATTGATTGATACGCTTCATATACTGATTTTTAGCAGCCGCGAAACTACATCATTATTCTTAACTAGGACTGTAATTACGTTGTTTTTATTTCAGTTAGAATAGTTAAACAGAATTTTGAATCTTAATACTCATTATTGGGTACAAAAAAAGCCCAACGAATGTTGGGCTTTTTGTTAAACTTGAAGTATATGTATTAGATAACTTTTACGTTTACTGCATTTAATCCTT
>JABAYY010000052.1 GCA_018608765.1 Flavobacteriaceae bacterium | reverse complement strand
AAGATACAGTTTGTTGTTATTTTCTTTGTGAAATAAAGCAAAAAAAAAGTCTCAATTGAGACTTTTTTAAATAATTTTTGAGTTTTTAATATTCATCTTCATTCCAAAGATAATCTTCATCTGATGGATAATCAGGCCAGATTTCTTGGATGGAGTCATAAGAGTCTCCTTCATCTTCGATAGATTGAAGGTTTTCCACAACTTCTAGTGGAGCTCCAGTTCTAATAGAATAATCTATTAAT
Organism: Flavobacteriaceae bacterium; assembly: GCA_018608765.1. Classification (GTDB taxonomy): domain Bacteria; phylum Bacteroidota; class Bacteroidia; order Flavobacteriales; family Flavobacteriaceae; genus Hel1-33-131. The sequence goes on along the minus strand of JABAYY010000052.1, from coordinate 113,581 downwards.
TCATCTTTAGTGGCTGGCCAAGGCGCATCACTTAGGTAAGAGGCAAGTTCTAATGTCCAATACATTTGTTGAAGTATTTAATTTTTGCAAAAATAATTTTTTAGTTGAAAAATTCAAGTAAAAAAGCATTTATTTCATCAATAAAGTTATGAACGTTTAAAAATCATCTGATTAACTAAAAAAATAGCAAGCCAGAAATGGGTGTTAATCCCTTCTAAATTAAGAAGGTTTGTTGGGAATCCACTTGATTTCCTCCCCGTCTAACTCTTTAGACAATTTCCGTGCCAATACAAAAATGAAGTCCGACAAGCGATTTAAATAAATAAGGACTTCAGGTTGTGTGGGGTGATTTACATTAAGTTTAGAGACGTTTCTTTCTGCACGGCGACATATACAACGCGCAATATGACAGAATGACACGGTTTGGTGTCCTCCTGGCAAAATGAAATGGGTCATTGGAGGCAGCTCAAGATTCATCGCATCAATTTCTCTTTCTAAAAATGTAATGGCCTCAGCTTTGATTAATGTGATACCAAGACGTTTTCTTTTAGATTCGTCCTTAAGTTTTTCAGGGTCGGTTGCCAAAAGAGAACCAATGATAAACAACTGATTTTGTATTTCTATAAGTGTTGCTTTGCTGTCATTTGAAATTTTTTGGTCACGTATCAAACCAAGGTAGGAGTTCAATTCATCGACGGTACCGTAACAATCTATTCTTAAATCATGCTTTGGTAAGCGCGTGCCTCCTACAAGTCCTGTGGTGCCAGTATCTCCTGTTTTTGTGTAGATTTTCATACATTATTTTGAGGCATAAAGTTATAAGTAATATTCCAATCTGCAAGAAATTAGAGCCTTATTGTGAAATGTTCTTTGGGTTGTTCGGTTCTAAAAAACAGCAATCCCCAATAAAAAGTGTCAATGGATACAGATACTTCCGACTGAGATTTCAATTGATTCCAGTGTTTGAATTGGGTTTTAGTTTTTCGTATGGAAGGAATAAGGATTGTAGAATCTTTGTGGCAAATTTGAAATAAATCAGAAATAGAAGTTGTTTCAATTGTGTTTAAATCGAGATAAATTAAGCAAGGAGTTTTTAAAATTTCTTGCTGATTATTGATTAAATCGTTAATCGTTTTAAATGTAGATGTGTTTTGTACTAGATTTAAAGCTTCCTTAAATTTTGGTTGAATGGTTTCAGAAACTAAACAGTTTTCAAACTTAAAATAAGCACTTAAACGAATTAAGAATTTTGATTTTGAATTTTTTTCATAAAGCTGTTTGTAGGCGCTGTGGTTGGAGCGGTCATAAAAGCACTTGGTAAGCAAATCAAATACAAAAGGGGAGTGGACACCATGTTCATTTTTGGAGTGCCACCAAAATTTTAAATATGCAAACAGTCGATTCAATTCAGTTTTTCATTTAATTCGAGCCATCTCATTTCTTTTTCCTCAATCACTTCGTTTAAGGTTTTTAATTCGTCAGAAAGTGCTCCAATAGTGTCCATATCAATATCTGGAACAAGAAATTTTGCTTCGATTTCTTTTTTGTCAAATTCAAGCGATTTCAATTTGCTTTCCAAATTATTGAGTTCTTTTTGTTCGTTAAAACTTAATTTGGCTTCGGATTGACTTTCTGTAGCAGCTTTTGAAGTTGTTATTTTCTTAGGTTCTGATGCTACAGGAGTACTGTCTTCATAGGTTCTGAAATCGGAATAATTTCCAGGAAAATCTTCCACAATACCTTCGCCACGAAATACAAAAAGATGATCCACAATTTTATCCATAAAATAACGATCGTGAGAAACTACCAATAAACACCCTGGAAAATCGAGTAAGAAGTTTTCTAAGACATTTAGCGTTACAATATCCAAATCATTTGTTGGCTCATCGAGAATTAGAAAGTTAGGATTTTGAATCAAAACCGTACATAAGTACAGGCGTTTTCGTTCGCCTCCACTTAGTTTTTCTACAAAATCGTATTGTTTTTTCCGGCTAAACAAAAAGCGTTCTAGTAATTGTTGAGCACTAATTTGCTTGCCTTTCATTAAAGGAATATAGTCTCCAAATTCTCGAACAACATCAATTACCTTTTGCATCGGCTTGGGTTTGATGCCATCTTGCGTATAATAACCAAATTTAATCGTTTCACCTTGGATGATTTTACCGCTATCGGGCTTTAATCCTCCAGTAATCATATTTAGAAACGTAGACTTTCCCGTGCCGTTTTTCCCAATAATCCCAATGCGTTCTCCGCGTTGAAATACATATTCGAACTTGTCTAAAATCACTTTTTCGTCAAAGGCTTTGCAGACTTTATAAATTTCTAAAATCTTACTTCCCAAACGTTCCATGTTGATTTCTAACTGAACTTCATGATCGTTTCGGCGCTTGCTAGCACGTTCTTTAATTTCATAAAAATCATCGATTCTAGATTTAGATTTGGTCGTTCTAGCTTTTGGTTGACGCCGCATCCAACCGAGTTCTTTTTTATAGAGTTGTTTGGATTTATTGGTTTCAATCGCTTCACGCTCAATACGTTCTTCTTTTTTCTCTAAATAGTAAGAATAGTTTCCTTTATAATTATAAATACAGCCTTCATCCAATTCGATAATTTCTGAACATACACGCTCCAAAAAATACCGGTCATGCGTGACCATAAATAGGGTGATATTTTCTTTGGCAAAAAAGGATTCTAACCACTCTATCATTTCTAAATCTAAATGGTTTGTAGGTTCGTCTAAAATAAGTAAATCAGGCTTGCTTAACAGGGTATTTGCTAGGGCTAACCGTTTTTGTTGTCCCCCGGAAAGTGCATTCACTTTTTGATCTAAATTTTCAAGTTTTAGCTTAAATAGTATTTGGGTGTATTGGGTTTCAAAATCCCAAGCTTGATACCGTTCCATATCATCAAAAGCAGTTTGATAGAGATTGCTGTCTTCTGGATTCTCTAGAGCCGCATGGTAGGTATTTATGACTTTTAAAATTGGATTGTCTGAGTTAAAAATAGTCTCCTCAATCGTAAGGTTTTGATCGAGTGTAGGTTCTTGAGATAAAAACGTAGTTCTGAGTCCTTTTCGATAAATAATTTGCCCTGTGTCTGGGCTGTCTTTTCCTGAAAGAATGTTTAAAATAGACGTTTTTCCGGTACCATTTTTGGCAACAAATGCTATTTTTTGATCTTTATGAATACTAAAAGAAAGGTCTTCAAACAGATTAAGTTCTCCGTACGATTTCGATATGTTTTCTACGTTAAGGTAATTCAAAATTTTGTTTTTGCAAAGAAAGGATAATTATAGACGATTTGCGGTCTTGAAATGATGAATTAAAAATAAAAAGCGCACACAAAGAGCAATTAGAAGTGGAATCAATCCAATTGCAAAGGATTGTACGCCGGTCATCCAATGCAGTCCCATCAAACACAAGAGTACTACAAGGAATTTTAAATAGCTTAGACCGCGATTGTTTAGTTTTGACTTACATAGCGATGGAATAAATAAAACATTGAGGGCACAGGCCCATAAAAGGTTGTAGTTGTATGCTGTTGTCTGGTGGTCGGTAGCAAACCAGAGCAGCAATAATAAAACGCCTATACAGCCCGTGAAGGCAAATAAACCAATATCAAGCCATTTGCTTCGGCTGTTGTTTTTGTAATCTTTATAAGTGATTAAAAGCATGATAAGTGCTAGGATTCCTAAAATGAAAAGTGGACTGCTAAAGAAATTATTTTGTACGATAACATCTGAAGGATTGAGTATTTTTGAAGCGGTTACTAATCTTGAATCATCCGTTTTTAAACGTGCATTTTCAAGTAGTTGGTGTAAGTATTTAGGTAAAAACATGTGTTCTTCAACGCTGGCAATCTGATCTATTTTTGATCCCAATGCTATATCAATTCCAAAGCTTCCCCAAGAATTTTGATTCAGATCGGAACGAATTAAATTTCGAAATGAAAACTGTTTAAAAGTAGGAGCCGGGTTGTAAACAACTTGGTAATCTAGGATGTTTTCAATATCATCTTTGATTTTTGTAGCGCAGTTGTTGTAGAAAAAATCATAGGGATAGGATTTGTTTTCTGGTTTGATATTTTCTTTCAGGAGTAAATAAAAGGCTGTTTTTTGTGCTGTATTCAGGTTTAAAACTTGTTCTTTAACACTTCGGTTGTTGTACTGATAATAGTTAAAAAAGGTTTCAAACTTAGATTGACTGATTTGATAATCGAGTTTTCCTTGGGCAAATTTCAAATAAAAATTTTCTGTTTCAAAATCATACCGTCCATAATCAAACACAATATCAAATTTATAAACAGGGTCTTTGATTCGAATTGCATTGTGTCCAAACGCATCATTTAAAGATGTTCCAGGGCCAATGGTCAGAATACTAACTTTGGATTCTGTAGTTAGTTGAAGCTGGGCATTTACAGAGAAACTTGCTATAAATAGTAAAAGGTTAATTAATTTTTTAAAGTTCATTATCTAAAGATGCTTAAATCAATTTTAAGAGAAAACACATTGGAATATAGGGCGGCACTTTGATCGCCAATATCCGTAAAGGCATAATCTAAAAATATGCCATTATATTTGAATCCGACACCAAAATTAGGTTGAAATGTCAGAGGAGATGAATTGTCAAGTTGTAATTCATTTTGAAAATTTCCAATACCGGCTCTAAAGAACACTAGATCGGTATATCCAAATTCGAGACCTAGAGCGGGATTGATACTGACAAAAGAGGAGGAAATCACATCATTGTTTTCTTCAAATCGACAGATTAAATCAATTTCTGTTCTTAGCGTGTAATCATAATTGAAAGTGAATAGTTTCGACATTCCTAGTTGCAGCTTAGGAAGTGTGAGTTCCGTAGCTTCTGGTTCTTCTTGATTTTGTCCCGGTATGGCATCTTTGATGTCTTGTAATCGGTCAGCATCAATTGCCCATGCATTAAATGTCGTAGTGATGTCTCTAGCCATCAAACCAAATTTCCAGTCATTAGATTCAAACTGAATTCCGACATCCAATCCAAAACCCCAAGATGAGGCAAAATCGCCTATAATACGTCGAATGACTTTTGCATTAACGCCATAATTTAATCCCGTTATAGGGAGTTTTTTAGCATAAGAGAATATAAGAGCATAGTCAGCCGCAGAAAATAAATTAATCCGATCGTAATTGATCACCCCTTGTTGATCTATTAGTTTAGTGGTGTCTAAAATGTCATCAACTCCAAATCGAATTAACGACAGTCCTACCGCACTGCGGTCATCTAAAGGCATGGCAAAAGCAATGTAATTATAATTGGCAATATTGGCAAAATAACTGGAGTGCATAATAGCAATTTCACTATCCTCTAAATGTACCAATCCTGCGGGATTCCAGTAGCCAGAGTTCACGTCATTTGATGATGCCACTACGGCATTGCTCATGCCCAAAGCGGAGGCGTCCACTCCAATATTCAAAAATTCATTTGAATATTTACGGGCAGATTGAGACACCATTAGTAGAGGTGCCAAAAATATAAAGACAAATTTTAGTACTTGCAAGGGCTTTTTTTAAATGATCTCATAAACACTAATGTAAACTCTATTTTTTTTTAGATATTGTTGTTTATTTACTGAAAACAAAAATAGTTTATTATTTTTACTAATTAAATACAATTTATCGTGAAATCATATATACCTAATTTTATTACATTATTAAACTTATTCTCTGGGTGTGTCGCCGTGATTTTTGCTTTGGAAGGCAATATGAAGCTCACCGCCTTGTTTGTGTTTCTTGGTATTTTCTTTGATTTTTTTGATGGGCTTCTGGCTCGTAAATTAAACGTCCAAAGTGAGCTTGGTGTTCAGTTGGATTCTCTGGCTGACATGGTTACCAGTGGTCTGGTACCCGGTTTGGTACTTTTTTATTTACTAGGTTTAGCGCCTCAACCTTCATGGGAGAGTTCTGATTTACTACCGTATTTTGGGTTATTAGTCACATTAGCGTCGGCATACCGTTTGGCAAAATTTAATATTTCTACGAATCAATCCGATACATTTATTGGATTGCCAACTCCCGCAAACACACTCCTGATTATTTCTTTACCATTAATATTAGAGTATCAAAACAGCGATGCCATCAATGCAATTATTTTAAATCCATGGTTTTTAATTGTATTAACCTTAGTGAGTTGTTATTTGTTAAATGCACCCATAAAATTGATTGCCTTAAAATTTAAAACATGGAGTTTTAAAGATAATGCAACACGTTATATTTTGATTATTTTATCCCTAGTACTATTGGCTGTTTTTCAATTTGCTGGGATCCCACTAATTATCATAGCGTATCTTCTTTTGTCTATTGTTTCTAAGTAATTATTAACTAAACTTCTTTTTTATGGCTTCTGGCTTTTTTGCATTATTAGATGATATTTCAGTTCTTATGGACGATGTAGTTGTGATGAGTAAAATCTCAGCTAAAAAAACTGCAGGAATTCTTGGTGATGATTTGGCTGTCAATGCAGAAAAAGCATCTGGTTTTGTGTCTTCAAGAGAATTGCCAGTGTTATGGGCCATAACAAAAGGTTCTTTTTTCAATAAACTCATTATTTTACCTTTTGCATTTTTACTGAGTGCTTTTTTGCCCTCGGTGATTACAATTATATTGATTTTAGGAGGTCTTTATTTAGCCTATGAAGGAGTCGAAAAGATATTCGAATATTTTATTCCACACAAACATACGGTTGTTAAGGGAGCTTCTGAATCAATGTCTGAAATAGAAATTTTAGCATTAGAACAAAAGAAAGTAAAATCAGCGATTCTAACGGATTTTATCTTATCCATTGAGATCATTATCATTGTTTTAGGAACTGTACTGGATCAGTCGATAACGATTCAAATAATTGTAGTGAGTATTATATCCATGATTGCCACGGTTGGTGTATACGGAGTTGTGGCACTCATTGTTCGTATGGACGATTTTGGACTGAAGTTAATTCAAATGAGTAATGGACAAAAAAATAGTGTTTACTTTACAGGTGTAACTCTGGTGAATGCTTTACCATTGGTTATCAAGTCTTTGTCAGTCATTGGTACAATTGCGCTTTTGCTCGTTTCAGGGGGGATATTTATTCACAACATTGCATCCTTTCATCATCTCTTAGAAAGTTTACCAGGTTTTTTAAGGGATTTTACAGTTGGGTCTTGCGTAGGAATAGTATCGCTTTTGGTAGTTAAACTATCCAAACTGATTATAAAACCGTTTCTAAAAAAAGCTTAAGTGCTTTTAAAATTCTAATTTCTTTTTACGTAATTCAAAGTTTTGACCTAGATATACCTTTCTAACCATCTCATCATTGGCGAGTACTTCGGGTTTTCCAGCTTTAAGAATGCTGCCTTCAAACATTAAATACGTTCGGTCTGTAATGGCCAAGGTTTCCTGTACATTATGATCTGTTATTAAGATGCCAATATTTTTCTTAGTCAGTCTGGCAATAATTCTTTGAATATCTTCAACTGCTACAGGATCCACCCCCGCAAAAGGTTCATCTAGTAATATGAAACTGGGATCAGTTGCTAAAGCACGAGCGATTTCAGTACGTCTTCGTTCGCCACCAGACAATAAATCTCCTCTGTTAGTTCTAATGTGACCAAGACTGAATTCATCAATCAAAGATTCCATTTTATCGACTTGTTCTTTTTTAGAAAGTTTTGTCATTTGAAGCACACTCAAAATATTGTCTTCAATACTTAGTTTTCGGAAAACGGAAGCCTCTTGTGCCAAGTATCCAATACCGCTCTGGGCTCTTTTGTACATCGGATAGGAAGTAATTTCTTTATCATCTAAGTAGATGGCACCTCCGTTGGGTTTAATCAAACCAACAGTCATATAAAAAGAAGTTGTTTTCCCCGCACCATTGGGTCCTAACAAACCAACAATTTCACCTTGATTTACTTCAAGTGAAACATCCTTCACTACTTTTCGTCCGTTATAGGACTTCATTAAATTTTCGACTCTTAATTTCATGAGTTATTATCTATTGTTTTTGGAAGGTCACATGTGTTCGCTATTAGTAATTCCCTTGAGTGATAATAATTTTAGCATGCTCGTTTCATTCGTTTGCTTAAAGAATTTTAAAAATAGTAAAATGAATCAAATTATGCATCAACTCTCGGTACTTTATATTAAATTTAACTAGGCTTCTAAAACATCCAAGTACTCATAAGCCCGTCTTAAATGAGGGATGACAATGGTGCCTCCAACAAGGGTTGCAATACTCAATGCCTCCGAAATTTGTACTCTACTCAACCCTTCCTCATGGCATTTTTCTAAGTGGTACCGCACACAATCATCACAGCGTAAGACAGCTGAAGCCACAAGGCCTAACAGTTCTTTAGTTTGGGTATTTAAAGCGCCTTCCTGAAAAGCATTCGTATCTAAATTAAAGATGCGTTTGATTACAGTATTGTTTTCTGCAAGAATTTTGGTATTCATTTTCTTGCGATACGCATTAAATTCTTCTACTTCATTTGCCATTTTTTTCTTTTCTTTTTTGGTTTCGTAACACTAGTTTTGAGATCAGTATGCTGACTTGATATAAGATCAATACGGGAATTGCAACAATGACTTGACTCGCTATGTCTGGTGGGGTAATAATAGCAGCAAAAATAAGCACAATAACTAGGGCGTATTTTCTGTTTTTACGAAGAAACTCAGGAGTCACCAATCCTATTTTAGTCAAGAAATAAATAATAATTGGGAGTTCAAAAATAAATCCAGATGCGAGTGTGGATGCTCGTATGAGCCCTATATAAGAGTTTAAATCAAAATCGTTGTGGACTTGATCTGCAACCGAATACGTGCCTAGAAAGTTAATAGAAAGGGGGCACACAATGTAGTATCCAAATAAAACCCCAATAAAAAATAAAATAGAGGAGATAAATATGAAACCTCTTGAGCTGTTTTTTTCTTTGCTATAAAGTCCAGGGCTAATAAATTTCCAGAATTCATACAAAACATAAGGAAAAGCTACAATCAAGCCAAAAGTAATGGAGGTCCAAATATGTGCAGAAAACTGGCCTGCCATGGTTCGGCTTTGAACTTCAAAATCAAAATTGGTGTCACAAAAACTTTCAAATCCTAATAATTTCGAGGCATTACAAAGAAATTCATATGTAAAAAAATCAGCTTTTGTAGGGCCAAAAATTAGAATATCAAATATAAAACCCTTCGCTAAGAAGGCTGCTGTTGCCGCAATCATGACAGCTCCCAAGGCTCTGATAATATGCCACCTTAATTCTTCAAGATGATCCAAAAATGACATTTCTTTTTGCGTTCCCATAATTTAGATAATCCCTTCTTTTATAAGGTCATGTATATGAATCACACCTGCATAGTTGCCTTGGTCTTCTACCAAGAGTTGCGAGATTCTATGGGTATCCATCAACTCCATAGCATCAATTGCCATGGCATTAATTGTGATGGATATTGGGTTTTTACTCATGATATCTTCCGCTTTTAGTAGCGATAAGTCTTCTGTTTCAGATAACATACGTCTTAAATCCCCATCCGTAATAATTCCAACAATTTTAGTGTCAGTTGTTACCGCAGTAACTCCTTTGCGTTTTTCTGAAATTTCTATGATTACTTTTTTGATACTTGCATCTGGGTTCACATTAGGGATTTCGTTATGAACTAAGATGTCACTTACTTTTAGGTATAGTTTTTTTCCTAAGGCACCTCCAGGGTGGTATTTTGCAAAATCATCTTTTGTAAAACCGCGAAGCTCTAATAAGCAAACAGCTAAGGCATCTCCTATCACCAACTGTGCTGTGGTACTCGTAGTGGGCGCTAAATTAATCGGACAAGCTTCTTTTTCAACATAAGAATTGAAAACAAAGTCAGCTTGCTCTGCCAATACTGATTTTTGATTTCCAGTAATTGCAATCAACGTATTCCCTGCATTTTTCAAAAAGGGTATAAGGACTTTAATTTCTGGAGTATTTCCACTTTTAGAAATACAAATCACAACATCATCTTTTAGGATAAGTCCTAAATCGCCATGAATGGCATCTGCGGCATGCATAAACACAGAGGGAGTTCCTGTAGAATTTAAAGTTGCTACAATTTTATTTGCTATGATTGCACTTTTCCCTATCCCTGTAATTATAACACGACCTGTGGAATTGTATATAATTTCAACAGCTTCAGCAAAAGTATCATCAATGAAATTTGAAAGTTGAGAAATTGCTAAGCTTTCAATAGCAATGGTTTCTTTGGCTAACGCTACTATAGATTTTTTTGAACTCAATTTTTTTATATTTTGGTTGTGTACTTATTTAAATATATCTACCTTTAATTCACAATACAAAAAAACAAAAAAAATAGGAGTGTTTCTGGATTTATTCCACTTTTGATTCAATTACCCTTGTTTTTTTTAAAATTAAGATAAGAAATTAACCATAAATGAGTATTTCGACTAAAGAATTACATAAAGCACTTAAAACCTTTTTTGGTTTTGATAAATTTAAAGGACTGCAGGAACAAGTCATTACTAGTATTTTAGAGCAAAAAAACACCTTCGCCATCATGCCTACAGGAGGCGGTAAGTCTCTTTGTTACCAATTACCAGCGTTAATGCAAGATGGTACCGCCATTGTGGTTTCACCACTTATAGCTCTTATGAAAAACCAAGTAGATGCAATAAGAGGCGTTTCCAATTATGAAGGAATTGCGCATGTACTGAATTCTTCTTTAAATAAAACCGAAATTAAACAAGTCAAATCAGATATAGAATCCGGAGTTACCAAACTTTTATACGTTGCTCCAGAATCGCTTTCAAAACCTGATAACATTGAATTCTTAAAAGATCAAACTGTTTCATTTATGGCAGTTGATGAAGCCCATTGTATCAGTGAATGGGGACATGACTTTAGACCTGAATACAGAAATCTCAAACACATTATCACTCAAATAGGGGATAATATTCCAATCATTGGCTTAACAGCGACTGCTACCCCTAAGGTTCAAGAAGATATTCTTAAAAATTTAGGAACCACAGATTCTCAAACCTTTAAAGCGTCTTTTAATAGACCTAACTTATTTTACGAGATACTCCCAAAAACAGATCAAGTTGATAATGACATCATTCGATTTGTAAAACAAAATGAAGGTAAATCAGGAATCATATATTGTCTAAGTAGAAAACGTGTTGAAGGATTGTCTCAAATACTTCAAGTAAACGGGATCAAAGCAGTGCCATACCACGCTGGTTTAGATGCCAAAACTCGGTCAAAACACCAAGACATGTTTTTGATGGAAGATACAGATATTGTAGTGGCAACTATAGCTTTTGGAATGGGTATTGATAAGCCCGATGTGCGTTTTGTGATTCATCATGATATTCCAAAAAGTATTGAAAGTTATTATCAAGAAACAGGTCGTGCGGGTCGCGATGGTGGCGAAGGACATTGTTTGGCATATTATGCCTACAAAGACATAGAAAAGCTTGAGAAGTTCATGTCAGGAAAACCAGTTGCTGAACAAGAAATTGGTTTTGCTTTATTGCAAGAAGTTGTCGCAATGGCTGAAACTTCTATGTCACGCCGCAAATTTATTTTACACTATTTTGGAGAATCATTTGATACTGAAACAGGGGATGGGGGTAATATGGATGATAATGTTCGGAACCCTAAACCCCAAACAGAAGCGAAAGAGGAAGTCAAGTTAATGCTTGAGATTGTATCACATACCCACGAAAAGTATAAAAGTAAAGACCTTGTCAATGTCATAATAGGTCATGACAATGCACTCATAAAATCGCATCGAACCAACGAATTACCATTTTTTGGCAAAGGCAGCAATCATGATTTACTTTACTGGATGGCGCTGATTAGACAGGCCCTCGTAGCTGGGTACTTACGTAAAGATATTGAAACCTATGGGGTCTTAAAACTTACACCAATAGGACGTGAATTTATAGAAGAGCCTAAGTCATTTATGATGACGGAAGACCATACCTATAATTTAGAATCAAATCGTAATTATAATAATTCTTCTGATATAGTCGATAAAGCACTGATGCGGATGCTTAAAGATCTCCGTAAATCAAATGCTAAAAAATTAGGGGTCCCTCCATTTGTAATTTTTCAAGATCCATCCCTAGAAGATATGGCACTTAAATATCCAATCACGATCGAAGAGCTTTATAATATTCACGGCGTTGGCGAAGGAAAAGCAAAGCGTTATGGAAAAGATTTTGTGAGTCTCATAAAGCGGTATGTCGATGAAAATGAGATAGAGCGCATGGAAGATATGATTATCAAGTCCACAGGATTAAACTCCTCTTTGAAACTCTATATCATCCAAAATATCGACAGAAAATTACCTCTTGACGATATTTCTTCCGCTAAAGGAATGAATATGGCTGATTTTATTAGAGAATTGGAAGCTATTGTATTTTCTGGCACAAAATTAAATATTAATTATTGGATAGATGAAATATTTGATGAAGATCAACAAGATGAAATACACGACTATTTTATGGAATCTGAATCCGATGATATAGAAGCTGCTATTGAAGAATTTGACGGAGAGTACGACGATCAGGAATTACGTTTGTATCGCCTTAAATTTATAAGTGAAGTGGCAAATTAATTGTTTTTTCACAAAACCATTCCTTAAACTTTGTTGTTTATAATTCCTGCTTATCTTTGCAGCGATTAAAAAAACAATAAAATCATACTCATGAACGAAGGCTTATATGCAAAATTCAACACCTCTAAAGGTGAAATTTTAGTAAATTTAGAATATCAAAAAACACCTGGAACAGTTGGTAATTTCGTTGCATTAGCGCAAGGAAACCTAGAGAATTCTGTAAAAAAACAAGGAGATCCTTACTACAACGGTCTTAAGTTTCATAGAGTCATTCCAGATTTTATGATTCAAGGAGGGTGTCCACTTGGAACAGGAACAGGGAATCCTGGATATAAATTTGATGATGAATTTCATCCAGATTTAAAACACAACAAGCCTGGAATCTTATCCATGGCAAATGCGGGACCTGGAACCAATGGGAGTCAGTTTTTTATTACACACATTCCAACGGATTGGTTAGATGGAAAACATACTGTCTTTGGAAACGTGGTTGAAGGTCAAGATATAGTTGATACCATTGGACAAGAAGATATTTTAGAAACCTTAGAAATTGTGGCTGTAGGTGCAGATGCAGAAGCATTCCAAGCAGTGGAAGCTTTTAGAACTTTTGAAGGGGCAAGAGAAAAAAATCTAGCCAAACAAAAAGCAGCTGTTGAGGCAGAATTAGATAAATTAGCCGCAGGATTTGAAAAAACCGATAGTGGTCTTCGTTACCAAATACTTCAGAAGGGAAGTGGTTCAATAGCAGCTAAAGGAGCTACGGTCTCTGTGCACTACAAAGGTCAGTTAGCTGATGGAACTGTGTTTGATTCTTCTTACAAGAGAAAAGAACCGATTGAATTTGCACTCGGAACAGGTCAAGTTATTTCAGGATGGGATGAAGGTGTTGCACTTTTAAATGTTGGAGATAAGGCACGTTTTGTAATTCCAAGCCATTTAGGCTATGGAGCACAAGGTGCAGGTGGTGTAATTCCTCCAAATGCAAACTTAATATTTGATGTTGAACTCGTTGAGGTTAAATAACCCGACTTTAGTTTTAATATCTTAATTATTCAAAAGCTATCTAAAAGGTTGAAAACCTGTCATTCCGAATTTATTTCAGAATCTAAAGTGGCAGAAATTCAATTTGTGTTGAATCTGAAACGAGTTCAGATTGACAAAACAAGCCCTTTTTAGATAGCTTTTTCGTTTTATATGAAGTGTTCATAAACAACTCCCAATAATACTCAATATTTCAATTCTTATTCGTAAATTTGTTCGCGTTTAACAACGCATAATGACAGACACTACTACGAAATATATTTTTGTTACTGGAGGCGTAAGCTCTTCGTTAGGTAAAGGAATTATTGCTGCATCTTTAGCAAAATTACTTCAGGCCCAAGGCTACCGCACAACAATTCAAAAATTAGATCCATATATTAATATTGACCCAGGAACTTTGAATCCTTATGAACATGGTGAATGCTATGTAACAGATGATGGTGCCGAAACAGACTTGGATTTAGGGCATTATGAGCGCTTTTTAAATGTACCAACCTCTCAAGCAAATAATGTAACCACAGGTCGTATCTATCAAAGTGTGATTGACAAAGAACGTCGTGGTGAGTTTTTAGGAAAAACAGTTCAAGTCATCCCTCATATTACGGACGAAATTAAACACCGTGTTCAGATTCTAGGAAAGTCGGGAGACTATGACATTGTAATCACAGAGATTGGCGGTACCGTTGGAGATATAGAATCTCTGCCTTACGTGGAAGCAGTGCGTCAGCTTAAATGGGAAATGGGCAATGAAAATGCACTAGTCATACATTTGACTTTAATTCCATACTTGTCTGCTGCAGGCGAGTTAAAAACAAAACCTACACAACACAGTGTCAAAACATTGATGGAAAGTGGCGTACAAGCCGATATTTTGGTTTGTAGAACTGAGCATAAACTCAGTGACAGTATTCGTACTAAATTGGCACGTTTTTGTAACGTTAAAAAAGAGGCCGTCATCGAGTCTATTGATGCATCTACTATCTATGATGTTCCAAATTTGATGTTAGAAGAAGGTTTAGATACAGTTGTTTTAGAACAGTTAAATTTAGAAAGTCATACACCTGATTTAACTTCATGGAACAACTTTTTAGCAAAACTTAAAAATCCAAAAAGTGAAGTAACTATTGGATTGATTGGAAAATATGTTGAACTTCAAGATTCATACAAATCAATTCTTGAAGCCTTTATTCATGCAGGCGCAGCCAATGAAGTAAAGGTCAAAGTTGAATCAATTCATTCTGAATACCTTCAACCAGAAAATATTGCCACAAAGCTATCTCATTTAAATGGCGTGTTAGTCGCTCCTGGATTTGGTGAACGTGGTATTGAAGGAAAAATTGAAGCGATTCGCTATGTTAGAGAACAAAAAATACCTTTTTTCGGAATTTGTTTAGGAATGCAAATGGCAACTATTGAATTTTCACGAAATGTTTTAGGATTCACCAAAGCCAATTCCTCTGAAATGGATCCTGAGACTCCGGACCCTGTTATTGATATCATGGAAGCTCAGAAAAAAGTCACTGAAAAAGGAGGCACCATGCGATTGGGCTCTTGGAAATGTGATCTTTCACAAGACACAAAGATCGCATCGGTTTATAATACGACTTCAATCATGGAGCGTCATAGACACCGCTACGAGTTTAACAACGCCTACAAAACACAACTTGAAGAAGCAGGTTTAAAAGCTACGGGTTTTAACCCCGAAACTGGTCTCGTTGAGGTTATTGAAATTCCATCACATCCTTGGTTTGTAGGAGTTCAGTACCACCCAGAATATAAAAGTACCGTTGCCAACCCACATCCGTTGTTTTTGGCATTTATAAAAGCGGCTTTAAAACATAAAACAAAAAACTAACAGTATTTATTTGACTAACACCTCAAACGTGTATGTCAATTATAAATTAAAAGATATGGAAGAAAAGAAATTAGATATAAATTCAATCATTGGGTTTTTACTTATAGGTGCTATTTTATTGTATATGTTATGGCAAAACCAACCCACTCCAGAACAACTAGCTGAACAAGAAAAAGCCAAGCAAGAACAATTAGCAACCGAATCCGCCAATCAAGCTGCTGCGGAGATGGCCATTACGGACAATTCAAACAACAACCAACTTCCTACAGATTCGCAGGGATTGGCTAGTATGAAAAACCAAATAGGAGACTTTGCTTATGCGTTAACGTTACCTTCTGCGACTACCAATGTTACAACTTTTGAAAACGAAGTATTAGCCCTTAAAATTGATAATAAAGGTGGATTTATTTCCGAAGTTAGGCTAAAGAGTTATGTCAATCACGATTCTGTCCCCGTGTATTTAATCAAAGATGGAAGTTCTGTTTTTAATTTAAATTTTGCAACATCGGATAACCGTACACTTAATTCTACAAACCTGTATTTTCAGCCTACGCTAAGTACTTCAGGTGACAACCAAGTCCTTTCCATGCGTCTTAAAGTCTCAGAAACTCAGTTTCTAGAATACCGATATGAATTGAAACCAAACGACTACATGTTGGGCTTCTCTGTGAAATCACAAGGATTATCAAACGTTCTAAACACCTCTCAAGATGTTCAGCTCGATTGGAAATTTAAAGCCCACAGACAAGATCAAAGTATTTCTTTTGAAAACCGATACACGCGTTTAACTTACCAACACGAAGGTGATAAAATTAATAAATTATCTCAGGGTGGTGATGATGATGACACCGAGTCAGATGTGGCTTGGCTTTCTTTTAGACAACATTTCTTTAGTACAATTTTAGTTCCGGACACGGCATTTAAAACAGTAGACCTAAAGTCTTTTGATTTGGTGCAGGACGAAACAATAGATACGTTATTCACCAAGCGTTATGAGGTCAGTCTTCCGTTAAGTTATTCAGGAGGCGAATTAGCGCACAATATGAATATTTATTATGGACCAACCTATGATGATATTTTAAATAAATACGATCGAAATTTAGAAGCCAGTATTCCATTTGGTTGGGGGATTTTTGGATGGATAAATAAAGCGATTTTTAGTCCGTTATATGCTTGGCTGACCAACTATTTACCTTATGGACTCGCTATCATAGTGATGACTATTATGGTTAAAATACTATTGTCTTTTGTACAATACAAGCAATTCTTGTCTCAAGCGAAAATGAGAATTTTAAAACCAGAATTGGATGCCATTCGCGAGAAATATAAGAACAACAAAATGAAGGCGCAACAAGAAACTTTGGCAGTTCAAAACAAAGCAGGGGCAAGCCCATTAAGCGGATGTTTGCCAGGAATGTTGCAAATGCCTGTGTTTTATGCCTTGTTTATGTTTTTCCCAATTGCTTTTGAATTGCGTCAAAAATCATTCTTATGGGTGGATGATTTAAGTTCTTATGACTCTATTGCCGAATTGCCGTTTAATGTTCCTTTCTATGGCGACCATATTAGCTTGTTTCCAATTTTGGCGTCTATTGCCATCTTTTTCTATATGAAGATGACCACAGGGCAGCAAATGGCTACACAGCCAACTCAAGAGGGCATGCCTGATATGGGTAAGATGATGAAATATATGATCTATCTTTCTCCAGTCATTATGTTGGTTTTCTTTAATAACTATGCTTCTGGATTGAGTTTGTATTATTTTATTTCCAATCTTATTAGTATCGGAATTATGTTAGTCATCAAAAACTACATCATTGATGAAGATAAAGTATTGGCTAAAATTCAAGTGAGCAAAGCGAAACCAAAAAAACAAAACCGTTTTCAAAAGAAAATGGCGGAAATTATGGAACAAGCTGAAGCACAAAAAGCAGCCCAACAGAAACGGAAGAAGTAATACATAGTATTAAGTATTGAGTACTAAGTAGGGATTATAAGAGTTAAGTTTCTATACAACAAACGACGTTCTTTGGAGTACTTTCAAACCCTAATAAGTCAAATACATTCCTCCAAAGGAAGGCATAGCTCAGCATTATAATAAATTGTAAATTTACAACATGAAAACAGTTGTTGTTGGCCTTTCAGGAGGCGTAGATTCTAGTGTTGCTGCCTACTTGCTAAAAGAGCAGGGGTACAACGTCATAGGCCTATTTATGAAAAATTGGCACGATGATTCCGTAACCATTTCTAACGATTGTCCTTGGTTAGATGATAGCAATGATGCGATGTTGGTCGCAGAAAAACTAAACATCCCTTTTCAAACAGTGGATTTAAGTGAAGAATATAAAGACAAAATTGTCGATTATATGTTCAATGAATACAAAAATGGTCGCACTCCAAACCCCGATATTCTTTGCAACCGTGAGATTAAGTTTGATGTCTTTCTCAAAATCGCGTTATCTCTTGGCGCCGATTATGTAGCTACGGGCCATTATTGTCGAAAAGGAACTGTTGAAGGTTCCTCAAATCCGGAAATTTACAAACTCCTTTCAGGAGTAGATTCTAATAAAGATCAATCATACTTTTTATGTCAATTGTCGCAAGAACAACTCTCTAAAACCTTATTCCCTATTGGGGAATTAACCAAGCCAGAAGTCCGTGAGATTGCTACAAAATTAGATTTAGTAACGGCTGATAAAAAAGATTCTCAGGGCTTATGTTTTATTGGGAAAGTTCGCCTACCGGATTTTTTACAACAACAATTACAGCCTAAAGAGGGACAGATAATAGAAATTCCAGATAGTTTTGAAGATTATAAAACCACACAACCCAACTTTGAATCCAAAGAAGAAGAGTTGGTTTTTAGAGCACGAAAAATCAAATATGCGACTACTGATGGTGTTGCTGTAGGAACCCATCAAGGGGCTCATTATTTCACCAAAGGCCAACGTAAAGGATTGGCTGTTGGTGGGACTGTAGAACCACTTTTTGTGATTGATACCGACGTAGTTGATAACATTATATACACAGGTCAAGGAAAAAATCATCCTGGATTGTACCGTTCAGTGTTGTTGGTTCAACCCTCAGAAACACATTGGGTACGTCCTGATTTAGCAATCGAAATTGGTCAATCCTTTAAAGTAATGGCACGTATTCGCTACCGTCAAGCCTTGGAAGCAGCAACCCTATATGCTACAACGGATGGACTCTACGTGGCTTTTGAGTCACCTCAATCCGCTATTACTGAAGGACAGTTTGTAGCCTGGTATTTAGAAGATGAATTAGTTGGTTCGGGAGTAATTTCTTAAATTGCTTAACACAAATCTATGTAATTATGAAAAAACCTCTACTTATAATTATTTTTTTAGTTTCTCAATTCACTGTTTATTCTCAGCAAGACGCCTGGGTATATTTTTCTGATAAGCCAAACGCAACGGCTTCACTTTCAAGTCCAATTAGTATTTTAACTCAAGCAGCAATAGATAGGAAGGCTAATCATTCAATAGCAATTGATGAAAGAGATGTGCCTGTTCATGAACCCTATATTACTCTCATCAAAGCTTCTACCGGAATTACTTATAAAGCCAAATCAAAATGGTTCAATGCGGTGCATGTAAGAGGGTCGGAAGTAGATATCAATAGTTTAAAGACTACTCACAGTTTTGTAGATGAGATCGTTTTTGCAGATTCAAATTTAAATGCGCGCATTGAATCGGTTCAAAATAAATTTCAAGTAGAAGCCAGTCTTACTAACTTTACCTACGGAACCACTCAAAACCAAGTTGAAATGCTGAATGTAGATGATTTACATATATCAAATTATACAGGAAATGGCGTGGTGGTTGCTGTTATTGATGCAGGATTTCCAAACGTGGACACAATGGACGGATTTGAACGTTTGCGCAACACAGGAAATTTAATGGGTGGTTATGATTTTGTTGACAGAACAGCCGCTGTTTATACGTCAACTTCAAGTCAACACGGCACACAAGTATTAAGTACCATGGCAGGTTTCGTTCAGGATCAATATGTAGGGACGGCTCCAGATGCGACCTACTACCTTTTTAGAACTGAGGATGCACCCACTGAAAACCCTGTTGAGGAAAGTTATTGGGTGGAAGCCGTCGAGCGTGCTGATAGTTTAGGGGTACATGTGATTAATAGCTCTTTAGGCTATAAAGATTATGATAATTCGAGTTATAGTTATACAAGTGCCCAGTTAAACGGTACTACAGCTTATATTTCAAAAGGAGCGAATATCGCTTTTGAAAAAGGCTTAATTTTAATAAATTCAGCAGGAAATTCAGGAGCTTCTGGTGTAGGAGTACCTGCGGATGCAGCAGGCGTTTTGTCAATTGCCGCAGTTGATGGAAATGGAAATTATGCTTCGTTTAGTTCTCAAGGAAGTACTTTCCAACCCACACATAAACCAGATGTAGCAGCCCGTGGATTAGGTAGTTATGTAATTAATAGCAGCAATCTAATTACGCAATCTAATGGCACCTCGTTCAGCTCTCCTATTTTAGCCGGAGGCGTTGCTTCTCTTGTACAAGCTTTACCAGATGCTACAAATGCTGAAATTATGGCGTACGTTCGAGAGTCGTCTTCTCAGTATTCGAATCCCGATTTTTTTCTAGGCTATGGGATTCCAGATTTTCAATCTGCTTTAACTTTAGGATTCAAGCATCATTCGGAAAAACAAATGGAATTTGAAATTTTCCCCAATCCAGCTAAGTCTAATTTATTTGTGAAGTTTTCAGTACCGATAGAAAATGTAAAGGTCTCTATTCATAATGTTTTAGGGCAATTGGTATATGATAATTCACTCCAAAGCATGCAGCCTATCAATATTGAAGCATTATCAAAAGGGCTTTATGTGTTAACAATCTACATTAATTCCAAAAATTCTATTACATTTAAACTCATAAAAGAATAGATGCATAATAAGGTTACCAAACTCTTCGGAATTGAATATCCTATTGTTCAGGCGGGGATGGTTTGGAACAGTGGATGGAAATTAGCTTCCGCAGCGAGTAATGCTGGAATTTTGGGGCTTATTGGAGCAGGTTCTATGTATCCAGATGTTTTGAGAACCCATATTCAAAAATGTAAAGAAGCGACTACAAAACCCTTTGGCGTGAACATTCCAATGCTGTATCCAAATATTGAGGAATTGATGCAAATTATTGTGGAGGAAGGAGTAAAAATAGTGTTTACTTCTGCTGGAAATCCCAAGACTTGGACTTCTTGGTTGAAAGAACGTGGTATTATTGTGGTTCATGTAGTGAGCAGCTTAAAGTTTGCTTTAAAAGCACAAGAAGCGTGTGTTGATGCGATTGTCGCTGAAGGTTTTGAAGCGGGTGGTCATAATGGACGTGATGAGACCACTACACTCACCCTTATTCCGATGGTACGTACGAAAATCACAATCCCTTTGCTTGCAGCTGGGGGTATAGCCACAGGAAATGGGATGATGGCTGCGATGGCTTTGGGAGCTGACGGAGTTCAAATTGGAAGTCGATTTGTAGCGAGTAAAGAATCGTCTGCTCATGCCGATTTTAAAAATGCTGTTCTCTTAGCCAAAGAAGGAGATACCCAATTAACCTTAAAAGAACTAGCACCTGTTCGTCTTTTGAAAAACAAATTTTATCAAGATTTACAAGCGGTATATAAAACCTCTCCAACGACTGAAGACTTAAAGAATATTTTAGGTCGCGCTCGTGCCAAACGAGGAATGTTTGAAGGCGATTTAGAAGAGGGTGAGTTAGAAATTGGACAAATTTCTGGACTCATCGATGAAATAGCTTCTGTTTCCGATATTGTAGATTCTATAATAACTGAATTTAAAGCCTGTCAATCTCGCATATCAACGATCAATTTAAACAATCAAAATGACCAATAGAGCCGACCAATTACAAGCATTCGACCGTTTGTTAACTATTATGGACCAACTTCGTGAACAATGTCCATGGGATCAAAAACAAACCATGGAAACCCTTCGTTCACTGACTATTGAAGAAACTTACGAATTAGGAGATGCTATTTTGGATCAGGATCTAAAAGAAGTAAAGAATGAACTTGGCGATCTTTTATTGCATATTGTTTTTTATGCTAAAATTGGAAGTGAAACAAAGGATTTTGATATTTCAGATGTTATCAACAGCATTTGTGAGAAACTGATTCATAGGCATCCTCATATTTACGGAGATGTGGTTGTAGAAAATGAAATAGAAGTCAAGCAAAACTGGGAGAATTTAAAGCTTAAAGAAGGAAAAACCAGTGTACTTCAGGGCGTTCCTAATAGTTTACCTGCTTTGGTCAAAGCCAGTCGGATTCAAGAGAAAGTAGCTGGTGTTGGTTTTGATTGGGAACATTCTGATCAGGTTTGGGAAAAAGTAGAGGAGGAGATTGGAGAGTTCAAAGCAGAGGTCAATAACAAAAACCATGACGCTATCGAAGATGAATTTGGAGATGTTTTGTTCTCATTAATTAACTATGCACGCTTTTTAGAGATCAATCCAGAAAATGCGCTAGAGCGAACCAATAAGAAATTCATCAAACGCTTCCAGTATTTGGAAAACAAAGCAAAATCTCTGAAAAAATCACTTTCAGAAATGACTTTAGCAGAGATGGATGTGTATTGGGAAGAAGCTAAAAAACTTTAATTAGCGCCTACTGAATCATTTTTTTGATCTTTGAATATTTAGCATTCCATGTTTGTAAAGCAGCCTTATGTTTGTCAATACTTTTATGGACTTCTTTTACCAGAGGATTGTCATCTTTTACGTTTGAGAAAAATTGAAGATTGTTCTCTAGCTGATTGATTTCACTATTAATCTCATCCATTTTTTTCCGTATGAATGTTACTTCGTTGTTAAACAATCTCTGATCTTGAGATAGTGTCTCTAATTTGAGCGTATATTTCAAATCCTCCATCGCTTCTTTATCCAAACCAAGCTTAGAATAAAATCCATCGAGAGTTTTAAAGAATTTACCATCAATAAAACGTTTACTTTGAACGACATGTCCTAATTTTTTCCATTGACTAGAGAAGTCATTTAATACTTCCAAGTTTTTGTCTTTATCGTCTCCTAATTCAAAGGCTTTAAGGGATTCTAAAAGAGTATTTTTTTGCTCAAAAGCAGCTACTTCGTCTTCCGTTCCGTTATTTTTATTTTCATGGTATCGGTCAAAAAAGGCATTACAAGCACCTCTAAAACGTTTCCATAACTTATCACTGTCTTTACGTGGAATGTGTCCAATAGTTTTCCATTTGTTTTGAATATTTTTCATCAAAGCCAAAGTGGTTTCTAGGTCTTCACTATCTTTATTTTGTTCAGCAATTTCGACCAATTCTATTTTTTTCTTATAGTTTTCTGATTGATCTTTCTTTAAGTTCTTATAGTAATTATTTTTATTCTTATTAAACGTTCTTACAGCGTCCTTAAAAGCTGACCATGTTTTTTCATTTAACTTTGAAGGGACTTTCCCTGTTTTGAAAAAAGCTTCTCTTAGCGTTTCAATTTCTTTGATATTTCCTTGCCAATCTTTGTGAGAATTTATAGTTTTTTCAGAAATAGCATTAATTTGAGCGATGATCTCATTTTTAATTTTAAGATTTTCTTCAAACTTTTCTTCAAGTTGATTGTAATAATCCTGACGTTTGTCGTTTATCACTTTGGTTGCAGCACTGAATCGATCCCAAAGTTCATCTTTATATTCTTTGGCCACAGGCCCTAATTCTTCTTTCCAAATCTTGTGAAGTGCTTGAAGTTCTCTAAACGCTCTGTTTAGATCTGTTTCATTAGCCAACTCTTCCGTACTGATTATAATTCTCTGTTTTTGTTCTAAATTATGTTTAAAATCTAAATCTCTTAAGTCTCTGTTTAGGTGCAAAAAGCCATAAAAAATCTCAACATGGTGACGGTAATTATTCCATGTATTGTTGTTTTCACTAGATGGAATTCGTCCCGTATTCCTCCAACGTTCTTGTAGATTTTTAAAAGAATTATAAGCCGAATTGATATCTCCTTCAACATTAATTAATCCTTTTATTTCTTCAATAATTTGTAAGCGAATTTCAAGGTTTTGATTCAACTCTTGCGTTCTGTTTTTTTGAAAAGATTGGTTTCTTTCTCTAAACGTTTTAGACAATTCATTGAACTGTTTCTTTAAAGGACTCGTGAATTGAAAGTCTATAGTGTTTCCACCTTCAGCTAAAAAAGCTTCTTTTTTTTCTGAAATTAATGCACTGAATTTAGCATTAAAATTATTTTTCACTTCGTTGATACTGTTTCTAACATTTTGAATGTTTTCAGATTTCAACAGCGATTCAAATTCTTTTATTAAGTCTTCTAGTGAAAGGTCTTCATAGTTGACTTCAAGTTCTTTTTCTTCTTTAACCACTTCTTCAACCACTTCTTTAACGTCTTCTTCCTCATTCTCGCTAGAGGCAACAGATGTCGTCACTTCTTGCTCTTCTTTAGACGTTTCTTCAGTAGTATCCTTTTCTGATGTAGTTGAAAGTTCTACGACCTCTTTAGGGATTTCTGTAGTTTCTTCAGTAAGTGTTTTTGAAGTAGAGAGGTCTTCTGGAGAAGTTTCTTCAGAAGTTGTAGGTTGCTCTGTTGTACTGTTTTCTTGGGGAGTATCGTTTAGGTTATCTCCATCTGCATCTTGCAGGTTATCGTGCTCTGACATATCTTTCAATGTTTTAGTGTTATAATGACTCGAACCATAAATATAACATTATCCCTTTAAATTACAAATTATATAATTCTTTTAAATTACTTTTTTAATTAGGAATTCCATATTTCCCATGACTTCTCCGCTTGAATACGAAGCATGTTAAGTCCGTTGATAATAGTGGCATTTTTCTCCTTGCCTTGTTTGAGGAATAACGTTTCCTCAGGATTGTAAATCAAATCATACAATAAATGGTTTGAAGTAATTTCGTCAAAAGGAATACTTGGACATTTGTGTGTCTCAGGAAATGTTCCAAGAGGGGTGCAGTTTATGATAATTTGGTAGTCTTGAATCCCATTTAAAGCTAAAGATTCATAGGTAAATTTTACAGTGGAAGATTGGGTCCTTGACACATACTCAAAATGAATGCCTAATTTTTTCAAAGCAAAAGCAACGGCTTTTGAAGCTCCCCCAGTACCTAAAATTAAGGCTTTTTTGTGGTGGGGTTTTAGATGGGGTTTTAAACTCTGTTCAAACCCATAATGATCCGTATTATAGCCTGTTAATTTACCGTTTTCTATTTTGATAGTATTCACAGCGCCTATTGCTTTGGCCTCTAAATCTACCGCATCTAAATAAGGAATGACCACTTGTTTGTAAGGGATAGTGACATTAAGCCCTGACAGTTGTGTTTCATTGGTTTTTAAGGCTTTAAAATCTTCGATTTTCTCTAAATCAAAATTGTTATAGGAACAGTCTAATTTGTGAGTTTCAAATTTATCTTTAAAATACCCTCTTGAAAAGGAGTAGTCTATATTTTTACCGAGCAGTCCAAAATTCTTCATATATGGTGTTTCCGTTTGTTTCCATACCATTCCAACCCTAGAACAATAGCTGCTCCAAAAATAATAAATAGAAGGGCATAAATGGTTTGTGTGTTCATTTCTGGCAAATAACGTTGATAGTTTTCAATGATTTGTTCGCCATTTGTATCTGTTATAAAGTTCCCATAACTATCTTGTCTGTACAAGGCTTCTTTCCATGGCCATACAACACCAAGGGATCCTGTGATAAACCCCATAATAAGGGCCAGTGTTTTGAATTTATAATGTTTTAGAATGTAGCTCAATAGATGTGAAAGACTGACCAAACCAACCACCGAACCCAGTGTAAAAACCAATAAAACCTTCAGGAGTCTTAGATGTTGTGGGTCTGATATAAAACTAAAATCCCCTGAAAACATAAATACAAACGTATCAAAAAGGACATTTACAGAGTCCACTAACAACAAGACATAATTCCCTAATAAAATTAAAATAAAAGAACCTGAAAACCCTGGCAGCGCCATTCCTGTAACGCTAATCATCCCACATAGAAACACAAACCAAAGGTTGTCATTTTGTGTGGCAGGGTTTAAAAAACTGATGCTTAAGCCCACAAGGATTCCAAGGAAAGCCATCACTATTGTTTTTGTATTCCAAGATTTAAAATCATTATATATATAATAAATCGAACCTACGATCATTCCAAAAAACACACTCCAAACATAGAGTTCGTGGCGTTCAATTAAGTAGTCCAACAGTTTAGAAACACTGAAATAACTTATGATCATCCCTAAAAAAAGTAGGGTTAAAAATCGTCCATTTACATAATTGTAAAAGCTATTAAACCGCCCACTGAAAATCAATTTCAGAGCTTTGATGTTGAATTTCTGTAAGGAATAAATAAACTCTTCATAAAAGCCCATTACAAAGGCCACAATTCCACCAGAAACGCCAGGCACTTTGTTGGCAGCTCCCATAACAACCCCTTTAAGGGTTAGTAAAAAAGGATTTGTATGCTTGTTAGCTTGTTTCAACAGGTTTCTTTTTAGTACTTATTTTCTCTAAAATAAGAATGATTAAAACCCCAAATACCATCAATCCGATGGCTTGTAAAAGTTGCGGATCTCCATCAAAATTAAAAGGGGAAATGCTTTCTTCGTTCAAAGGAATTTTTACGCCTTTAGAATTGGTTCTAAAAGTCAATGCTATTTTCCAAGGCCATATTTTGTTCATAGATCCAATCATGAACCCTGTGATGACGGCTAATGTCAAGCGGTGGTATTTTTCAAAAAACCATTTTAGAAGTTTTGAAAACGACAACAATCCAACGACAGCACCCGCGCCAAATATGAGAATCATTTTCAAATTTCGACTGTTAAGTGCTTCAAGAACAGGGCCGTAGGCACCTATAATCACTAGAATAAATGACCCTGAAATACCGGGTAATATCATCGCACAAATTGCCAAGGCTCCTGCATAAAATAGAAATAAATTTGTATCTGAAGTTTCAGCAGGGTTGAGAGTGGTAATTAGGTAAGCAACGACGGCTCCAACGGCCATTGCTAAAAATAGTTTATAGTCTGATGGTTTTATTTTAATCTGTTTTCCAATGTATATAATACTTGCAAGGACCAATCCAAAAAAGAACGACCACAGTAATATAGGGTGGTTTTCTAACAGCCATTCAACGCCCTTTGCTAATGAGATAATACTCACAAAAACACCCGACAAGAGCGCCAACAAAAAAGGACCATTCACTTTTTTCCAAGTACTTTTAAAGCCTTCATTTTTTAAATTTTTTAAAAGGGAAAAATTGATATTATTTAAGGACCCGATCAGTTCTTCGTAAATTCCAGAGATGAATGCGATGGTTCCTCCAGAAACGCCTGGTACAACATCAGCAGCACCCATAGCCATTCCTTTAAGTGAAATTATTAAGTAATCTAGTGGGGATCGGTTCATTTAAAAAAAAAATTATTGAATATAGTAAGGAGTATTTGAAAATAATCATTCAAATATAGCTCTTATAATACAAATTTTACTGATGCGTATTTTTAAAATTCTCAATTAATTGAAGAACGGCTTTACGCTTATAGACTTCAGGAAATAATTCTTCTAAAATAAACACGTGTTCCATGTTTATATGCATCGCAGTCAAAAGGTGTGCATAGCCCGCATCCATATTATTGAGTTTCAAGCAAACGCCTGAAAGTCGAAATTCTAATTCTTCACTTTTTGGGTGGTATTCTAAGGCTTGTACAAAATTAAATTTTGCGGCTTCATACTCCCCAAGTTTGATTAAAATATCGCCACGAGAGAGCCAAGTACTTAATTCACAATCGCCTAATTCGAGCGTTCTTTTGTAGCCTCGTTCGGCTTCTTCTAAAAGAAGCAGGCGTTCATTAATAGTAGAATAGATCAACCAATAGGCTGCATTATCTCCATCGATATCAATGGCTTTATTTATGTAAAACAAGGCTTTTTTGTAGTCTTTTTTTGATGAGAAAAACGATGTAATACGCATCCATCCTTTATCCAAAGCCGGATCTTCTTCTACTGCTTGATAGTAGTGTTGAAGCGCTAAATCACCATTATTCAAACGTTCATAACAATATCCTATTTTGATGAGGGCATAGGCGGTAGAATCTTCAATAGCGATGGTAATTTTATAATTCTCAATCGCTTCTTCAAAACGGTTTAGTTTTTCTAGTACTTTCGCTTTTTCTAGATAAGCACCAATAAAGGTGTCGTCAGAAATAATGGCGAAATCAAAAGCTGTGACGGCTTTTACAAGTTGTTTGGTTTCCACGTATTGTTTTCCAAGTTGGTGCCAAGCAACTTCGCTATATGGGTTTTTATCTAGGTAGCTATTTAGGTACTCAATTGCTTCCGTAGTTTCATCTAAAAAGTCAAAACAATAGATAATATTATAAAGTGCAGAGTAATCTTCTACATCAAGCTCAATACATTTTTTAAAATTGTGTTTGGCATCTTGATATTGATCTAAAAACAAATATTCCATGCCTATTAAGGAATAAAGGTCAGCGCTATCCTCGGCGATTTCAATAGCCTGTTTAAAGACTTCTATTGCTTTTTCGTGCTGGTCTTTTTTAGAGTAAATATTCGCTTTTTGAATGTAGAGTTCTTCGTTGTTAGGTTCTATTTCAAAGAGGGGAGAGAGCATTCGGTCAGCTTCATTTAATTTATTTTCAAAAATTAAAATTTCAACTTGAAATAATTTCAGGTTTAAAGAAGCTGGGTGCTGGCTCAAACCGAGTTTGGTTGCCTTTTTTGCAAGTGCAATTTTACCACTTTCTAAATAGTGATGAATGATATTTTCAAACTCATTAGAATCAAAGAAAAAAACGTTATTGGTTTTTAACATCGACTCAAATTTTGAGAGGGTTACATCTTCATTTTCTTCAGATTGACTGAACTCCATAAAAAGTTTTTTTTACACTAATAAATTTAAGGGTATATCTGCTTGATACACTCAAAAAACTCGAATGTTTTCAACAAACTAATTAACAGTCTTGTTTAAAGGGAATTTAAAATGTTCAGGATGATGTTACATCCTTTTTCAATTTCTTCTTTGGAGATCGTAAGCGGTGGTGAAATCCGAACGGCTTTTGGTTCATAGAGTAACCAAAATAAAATCAATCCATCTTCTTTAGCTTGCAGAACTATTTTGTTTGCTATTTCAGAAGAATCAACCATTAAAGCGAGCATCAAACCTTTTCCTCTTATTTCTTTAATAAGAGGGTGTTGGAGGTGTTTTCGGATCAGGGCTTCTTTTACTAATGTTTCTGGAATTAAGTTACTTGTGGTGATTTCTTCTAAAGTTGCTAGTGCAGCAGCAGCTATAACGGGGTGTCCGCCAAAGGTGGTGATATGTCCTAATTTTGGATGGTCTGACAAACTGTCCATCATATCCTCTGAAGCTGTAAAAGCACCAATAGGCATGCCGCCTCCAAGACCTTTTCCAGTCACCACAACATCTGGAATACAGTTGTAATTCTCAAATCCAAAGAGTGTTCCTGTACGTCCGATTCCCGGTTGAATTTCGTCTAATATTAAGAGTGCGCCTACTTGATTGCATTTTTCTTGAACCTTTGTTAGATATCCGTTCTTAGGCTCTATAAAACCAGCGCCTCCTTGAATTGTTTCCAGAACAACCGCAGCAGTTTTTGTGGTAATTTTAGAGAGGTCTAATAAATTATTAAACTCCATAAAACGTATGTCTGGAATTAAAGGTCTGAAAGGTTGTTTCCGTTCTTCATATCCCATAATACTTAAGGCTCCCATCGTATTTCCGTGATAAGCGTTTTTGGCAGCTATAATTTCAGATCTTCCTGTGTAGCGTCGTGCCAGTTTCATAGCACCATCAATCGCTTCGGTGCCTGAATTGGTTAAATATGTTTTTTCGAGTTTTGGAGGTAATTTTGAAGCGATTAATTTGGTAAGTTGGACAGCAGGGGATTGTATGTATTCTCCATATACCATCACATGCATATAAGAGTCAAGTTGTTTTTTAATCGCTTCGACAACCTTTGGATGCCGATGTCCCAAACTACAAGCAGAAACCCCAGCAACAAAATCTAAATAAGGCTTGTTATTTTGGTCATAAATGTATGATCCTTCTGCATAAGATATTTCCATCGCTAATGGATGCGGTGTTGTTTGTGCTTGGTGTTTAAAAAAATCGTTTGTAATCAATTTTTCTTTTTTAGTTTTTTAAACTTTGATGGCTTGTTTAAAAATTTCTTAGGTAATTTTCTAGCTGCTTTATTTTTTATTTTCTTGGGAGTTTCTAAACTTTTAGTTGGAGTTGGACGTGCTTTATCGACGCGTTCTAATAGGTTGGAGTCAAAAAACTCTTCTTGAGGGATGTAGGCATCTAATCCTTTTATAGTAGGGAGTACGAACGGTTTATCATCTTTAAATAAATCTTCTACACTTGTGGGACGTTCAGATTCACGCCAATGAAATCCTTTAAGAATTTTTTCATTATCTGGGAATTCAACTTCAGGATGCGTTTTTCCTCCAATTTGGTTGTATTTACGCATCTCGTCAATCGTGTTTTTAGTAATCCATACTTTAATAGAACCCGATTTTGATTTATCAATTCCTACCAACTCATTGTCTTCATTTCTGAGGTAGTAAATGCTTTCAGCATTTTTAATAATGTCTATTGTTGATAAACTATTGTTTTCAAATAAGCCAAATAGTTTTTGTCCAGATATTTGATTGTATCCATCACCCAAACTGTCCTTACTGATGACGAAGGCATTGTTAAATACTTTTAATGAATCTAAGGTTTCTGTTTTAGAATTCGAAATTAAATGAATTGAATCCCCCGTAATTTGGTTTTTTAAATTCCATAAAATGGGATGCTCCACTTTGTAAAATGGGTCATTGTTGGTATTGCGATCTAAATTAATAAGTTGTGTCAGTCCAGTTTCTTGATTCATATGAATAGAATCGGCTTTGCCACTCAAGTCAGATTTATAAATTTTCGCATTATAATAGGCTCTAGTAATTCTTTTTTCAGGTTTCCCAGTGACCATCAAAGTATCACTATGAACAAAAATAGAGTCGTTTTCTTGAAGTGTAATTGCCAATGCACGTTTAGTTACAAATACAGAATCTTTTTGCCTAAAAACTTCAGCATAATGACTTTTAACAATGGTGTTATTTAATGTGTCCGTGATGGTAATATTATTGGTTGCCGATGCAAAACTTTTGGTGCGATCAAAATAAATACTATCTCCTTCTACAACACGCTCGTCGTAATTTATTTTAGATTTCTTTACAAAATATCCTGTGTCATTTTGGGTATTATAAAATCCACGTTCGCAATAGATCACACTGGTTTCGCTGGTGATAGTGGTGGGGCCAAATAAAAAGGCAAAACCTGAAAGTGTATAAAAGTCCAGTTGTTTGGATTTAATAACGTATTCTGGATTCACAAGTTTTACATTGTTTACAAATTGGTATTTTTTGGACTTCATATAATACCGCCCTATGGTACTCGTAATCGTTCCTGTTGTGTCTCGAACCACTTTCCCTGAACATCTATAAAAAGCTTGTTGTTTGACTCTATCAAAATACAAGGTGTCAGTGGTGAGTACAGAGCTCGGTTCTTCAAGTACGACTGAACCGCTTGCGAATGCCAATTGAGTTTTTCCGCTGTATTCAACATATTTTGAGGTCATATTGATTGTATCCCCTTGCTTGACGTGAACTTTTCCGTAGGCTTCTATAAAATCTTCCTTCCCATAATATACGGCTTCATCACACCAAAGTTCAATACCTTCATGTTTGATATGTACTTGTTTTGAATTATCTCTTGTCAGAATTGTTGCATCTGGCTTGGATTCGTCAAATGTCATGAAGGGAGCATATTCAATCTCGATTCTTCGTCGCTCTTGAGCATGTAATATAGATCCTAAAAAAAGTAGAATACATATAAAGTAATAAATGCTTTTGTGTTTCAACGTAATAATGTTTGTTACAAAAATAGGTAATATTGAGTTCTTTAAATAAATCTTAAGATTATTTTAAGTCCTAAAAAAAAATCTACCCATAGGATAGATTTAAATTATTATCTAAAAATTGTTTGTTTTCGATCTGGTCCAACAGAAACAACTTTGATTGGAATTTGTAATTCTTTCTCAAGAAAATCGATGTATGCATTCAACGAATTTGGAAGTGTTGAGTCATTGTTCATTTCCGTTAAATCTTCTGCCCAACCTTCAAAGTCTGTATAAATTGGTGTGATGTTTTCTGGGTCTACATTATATGGAAAATGATGAATGATGTTTCCTTTGTAATTGTAGGCCGTACATACTTTTAATGATTTGAATCCAGATAAAACATCCGCTTTCATCATCATAAGTTGTGTCACTCCATTTACTTGACATGCATAGCGGAGGGCTACTAGATCTAACCAACCACAACGACGTGAGCGTCCTGTAGTCGCACCAAATTCATTTCCAACACGACCCATTGTTTCACCGTCTTCATCAAACAGTTCAGTAGGGAAGGGGCCAGAACCTACACGAGTAGTGTATGCTTTGAAAATTCCAAAAACTTCTCCAATGGAAGTCGGAGCAATTCCTAATCCTGTACAAGCACCTGCTGCGGTTGTATTTGAAGAGGTTACAAATGGATAAGTTCCAAAATCAATATCTAATAAAGATCCCTGAGCACCTTCTGCTAAAATTGATTTTTGATCTCGTAAAGCTTGGTGTAAGTACTCTTCAGAATCTATGAACTTAAGTGATTTTAGGACATCAACCGCTTCAAAAAATTCAGCTTCTAATTCTTCTAAATTATATTCTAAGTCAACGTTATAAAAATTAACCATGGACTCGTGTTTATTTGCTAAAGCCCTGTATTTATCTTTCCAGTTGTCTAATTCCAAATCGCCAACCCGGATACCATTTCGGCCTGTTTTGTCCATATATGTTGGTCCAATCCCTTTAAGAGTTGATCCAATTTTGGCTTTACCTTTAGACGCTTCTGAAGCGGTATCTAACAAACGGTGTGTGGGTAAAATCAAATGTGCCTTGCGAGAAATCACTAAAGATTTTCTATAATCGACGTCTTGGGCAGCTAATTTGTCTAATTCATTTTTAAATATCACAGGATCGATTACCACACCATTTCCTACCAAATTAACAGCGTCTTCATGAAAAATTCCAGATGGAATTGTGTGAAGTACATGTTTCATTCCGTTAAAAACGAGGGTATGACCTGCGTTTGGTCCTCCCTGAAATCGTGCTATAATATTGTAATTGGAAGTTAAGACGTCCACAATCTTCCCTTTGCCTTCGTCACCCCATTGTAATCCAAGTAGTAAATCTACTGCCATGCTATTTAATCGTTAATTTTAGTATTTTTTTTTGTTCCGTAGAAGTAGAGTGAATGTTTTTGAATATCGATATCAAATACTTCTTCTATTGTTTTTTGAATGGATTGAAT
This sequence comes from Flavobacteriaceae bacterium, assembly GCA_018608765.1. Taxonomy (GTDB): domain Bacteria; phylum Bacteroidota; class Bacteroidia; order Flavobacteriales; family Flavobacteriaceae; genus Hel1-33-131. The sequence continues at coordinate 80,562 of JABAYY010000052.1, read as the reverse complement.
CCTTGGGTCACAAAACTCAAAGACTTCCCCAGTATCTGTAAGAATAACATGGTCGTGTTGTTTGTCAAAATACGATTTTTCATATTGCGCTTGATTTTGCCCAAATTGATGTTTTCGTACTAAAGCACAGTCCAATAATAATTCTATAGTGTTGTAAAGCGTTGCTCTGGAGACCCTATAATTTTTATTTTTCATTTTGATATAGAGTGATTCTATATCAAAGTGATCATCGTTGTCATAAATTTCCTGAAGTATTGCGAAACGTTCAGGGGTTTTTCGATGGCCATTTTCTTCGAGAAATTTCGTAAAAACATTTTTTACGATATCTTGATTTTTATTTTTAGCTTTTACACTCATATAAGGGTCAAATTTAAACTAATTTTTAGACTCTAAAGACTTTTTCGATACCATTTATTTTTTGCAGTCGTTCCATCAGTTTTTCAACAAAATTATTATTGTTGACTTCTAAGGCAATTTGTCCTTTAAATGTACCGCTATCCGAATCAAAACTTATGTTTTTTATGTTGACATTCATACTTTCAGAAACTACTTTTGTAATCGAATTAACCAATCCGAGTTTGTCTATTCCTGTGAGCTTAATAACCGCTCTAAACACTTGTTGAGAGGAATCAATCCATTTGGCAGACATAATTCTGTATGCATAATTAGATTGAAGACTCACGGCATTAGGGCATGCTTTTTTATGAATTTTTATTCCTTCTTTGATGCTTAAAAACCCAAAGACTATATCGCCTGGAATGGGGTTGCAGCAGGACGAAAGTTTATAGCTTAGTTTTTCTTCTTCCTTACCAAATACCAACATGTCGTATTTCGAAGTGATTTCATCTTTTTCAACCGTTTCTTTGGCGATTCCTTTTTGACGCGTAATTTTGTTTTTTATATAGCTTACAAGTGCATTACTTCTTGAAGCAGCAAACTTTTTAAGCATCGTATTATCAATACTACTGATGCCAACACGGTAAAATAAATCTAAACTTGTATTGAGTTTAAAATAATTCACCAATTCATTAATTGATCGTTCGTTTAAAGTGATTTTTAGTTGTTTGAGTTTTCGTCTCAATATTTCTTTTCCTTCAACAGCAACGATTTTTTTGTCTTCTTTTAAAGAGGACTTTATTTTACTTTTTGCGCGTGTTGTAGTGACATAATCTAACCAGTTTACCGTTGGTTTTGCACTTTCAGAAGTAATAATATCCACTTGATCGCCACTCTTTAACACATGGTTTAAAGGAACTAATTTACCATTGACTTTAGCGCCTCTAGTTTTCATTCCGATTTCGGTATGGATACTAAATGAAAAATCTAAGGGGGTCGCATCTTTGGGTAACGATTTTAAATCACCATTCGGAGTGAATACAAATATTTCTTTCGCATAGAGATTTAACTTAAATTGCTCTACAAACTCTACAGCATTTGATTCTGGATTTTCGATAACTTCCTGTAGTTTTCCAATCCAGCTTTCTAAATTTTCGTCATGCTCTTTTTCACCTTCTTTATATTTGTAATGAGCTGCATACCCTTTTTCAGCAATTTCATTCATCCGTTCACTTCGAATCTGAACTTCTACCCAACGACCTTTTGGTCCCATGACTGTAATGTGTAGGGCTTCATACCCAGTTGATTTTGGAGCAGAAATCCAATCTCTTAAGCGTGTTGGGTTTGGTCTAAAATGATCCGTTACAATTGAATATACTTTCCAAGCGATAAATTTTTCATCTTTTTCATCAGATTTATAAATAATTCGTACCGCAAATTTGTCATAGACCTCTTCAAAAGCTACCCCCTGATTTTGCATTTTTCTTCGAATCGAAAAAATAGATTTTGGACGCCCTTTTATGGTGTATTTTATTTTTTCTTTATTTAAAGCCTTGGTTAGAACCTTGCTAATATCTTTTAAATAAAGGTCTTGTTCTTCTTTACTTTCTTCAAGTTTTAGTAAAATGTCATTGTAAACTTCTGGCTCCGTATATTTTAAAGCTAAGTCTTCTAGCTTTGTTTTAATATTGTACAATCCAATTTTATGCGCAAGAGGCGCATAAATATATAACGTTTCAGAAGCAATTTTTAATTGTTTGTCCTCCCGCATCGAATGAATAGTTTGCATGTTGTGAAGACGGTCGGCAATTTTGATTATAATTACTCTAATGTCATCGTGCAGTGTGAGCAACATTTTTCTAAAATTCTCAGCCTGCATTGATACATTCATATCTTTATTTAAAGAAGATATTTTTGTCAATCCATCCACAATTCGGGCTACAGTTTCTCCAAATAATTGTTGAATATCATCAATAGAATAGCGTGGACAATCTTCTACAACATCGTGTAAAAGTGCAGCTGCAATGGAGGTGGCATCCAACCCAATTTTTGAAGCCACAATTTTTGCTACAGCAATGGGATGAAAAATATAGGCTTCTCCTGACTTTCTTCTTTGATCTGAATGGGCATCAACGGCAACATCAAATGCTTTTCTAATTAACTTTTTATCGGAAGTTGACAGAGTTCTATAGCTGATTTTAAGAAGTTCTTTATACTCCTTAGCTATCGCTGCGTTTTCTTCTGCTATATCGGCTTCTGTCATAATTTAAAATTACTACAATCAAACGGAACACGCAATAACTAAAGTTAGTTTTTACAAAAATTGTTTTAACAAATGCTTAAAAGTATTTTTTAGCTAAACTTTCGTTGCCTTTTGGCTTCAAAAACTAAAATCCCTGCAGCCACAGAAACATTCATTGAATCAATTTTTCCTTGCATTGGAATACGGATTTTTGTGTTAGCGGCTTCGCGCCATAGTTCACTCAACCCTGTTGACTCAGTACCAACAACGAGCGCTGTTGCTTTTTTGTAATCAATAGAATCATAGACCACTGAATCTTGAAGTGTTGCAGCATGGATGGAGATGTTCTTGGATTTTAAATAAGTGATTACTTCCTCAGAAGTTCCCATCGCTATTTGGACTGTAAACACCCCCCCGACACTGGATCGGATGATGTTCGGATTGTATAAATCTGTGAGTGGATTAGAAATGATGATGGCGTCCACATTAGCGGCATCAGCGGTTCTAAGTAAGGCACCGATGTTCCCCGGTTTTTCAGGGGCTTCTGCTACAAGAATTAAAGGAGTATTGTTTTTAAATTCTAAATTATTTAAATCAAAATCTTTTGATTTTGCCACAGCAATGACGCCTTCAGTAGTTTCTCGGTGGGCTACTTTTTCATAGACTGCTTTGGTGATTTCAATCACATCAATCCCATATGTTTTTAATGATGCGGCTTCAGCTGCGGAAAATAAATCTGCATAATAATAGAGGGTTTCAATGCTGTAGTTGCTTTTGATAGCTAGTGATAATTCGCGTTTTCCTTCAATGACAAATAAACCTGTTTTTTTTCTCAGTTTCGACTTTTCTTTGAGCTGAACCAGTTGTTTTATAAAAGGATTTTGAAGACTGCTTATTGTTTTAACCATGCCACAAAAATAGTGTTTAATTTTTTTAGCTGAAACAAAAAAGTCCAAGCCGAAACTTGAACCTTTTAATTATTACAGAGAAAATTTTAGTTGCTTTCGTATTTTTCAGAATACCTCTTCCATAGTTCTGTTTGATGGCTTTCTAAACTTATTTCACGACCGTCTATAAACGCATTCGTCAAATTGTTAGTTCGCATGTCCAAAGCATCCCCGCTACTTATAAATAAGGTCGCACTTTTACCAACTTCTAAAGAACCATAACTAGAATCGATGCCAAGTATTTTAGCAGTGTTCAAAGTAATCAATTGCAATGCTTGTTCTTTTGAGAGTCCGTAAGCGACTGTAGTTCCTGCATAAAAGGGAAGGTTTCGAGAGTTCATACGTTCCATATCTCCGCTCGTTTCCAAACCTACAGTTACTCCAGCTTCGACTAAAAGACGTGCCATTTTAAAAGGTAAATCGTAATCATGATCGTCACTGTTCGGACGTGAATGTACCCGTCGAAGCAATACGGAAATATCGTTTTCTTTTAAATAGGGTGCGACTTTGTAGGCTTCGTATCCACCTACAATAACAGTCTTTAAAAGGTCTTGTGATTTTGAAAATTCAACGGCATCTACGATTCCTTTTTCATCATTCACATGAATGTATAATGTTTTGGTTTGATTGAAAAGTCCCCCCATGGCATCTAAAGGCAAATTTAACTTGGCTTTGGCACTCTTCTTATTTGCTTTTGCATTATTAAAATAGGTTTCAATTTTAGCAGTTTGATTGCTGTATTTTGGATTGCTTTTTAAACCGGGGTCTTCACCCAACCACCAACGTCCACGACTGAACGTGCTAGGCCAATTTAAGTGAATTCCGTCATCAGCTTTAATAACGGCATCTTCCCAATTCCAAGCATCTAGTTGTACAATAGAGGAAGTGCCTGAAAGACGTCCACCTCTTGGTGTGATTTGTGCTAAGAGTACCCCATTAGGGCGCATACTTTCTACGACTCTAGATTCGGCATTATAAGCAATTAAACTTCTAATATGTGGATTCCAAGTCCCTAGTTCTGAATCGTCGTCTGTAGCTCTGACGGCATCAATTTCAACAAGACCTAGGGTTGAGTTTGGTACAATAAAACCTGGATAAATATGCTGTTCTTTAGCATCGATGATTTCCATATCAGAGAGGTCTTCTGTTCCGTTATATTCAGATACAGTTTGTAAAATTCCACTCTCAAAAGTGATTAGACTGTTTAGAATGACGGTTCCATTTCCAAGGTGGGTCGTACCACCCACAATTGCTATTGACTGTGATTGTGAATCTGCAGGAGTTTGTTGTGCGTTTCCTATAAAAACACAAACAATTGATAGTATAATTAATTTTATAAGTTTCATGTGTTATGTGTTTACAGTTGATTAATATCTATGGAATCGCAGTGTAGAAGCTGTTTGTCCTTTTTCTTTATCGGTTGTGTTTTCATGCCCTTATTTTTTTCTTTTAACATCATAAGAATGAGTTCGTTTCTTTCGTTTTCAATCGATTCCCTAAGTTTTGAATCACGATCGATATCAAAATAAGTGACGCCTTCAATAAGTGTTTTTTCTGCTATTGAATAAATTGATAGGGGATGGTCGCTCCAAAGTACTAAATCGGCATCTTTTCCAACTTTGACACTTCCAACTTTATCATCGATATGGAGGAGTTTGGCAGGGTTAAGGGTTACCATTTTCCAAGCATCTTCTTCAGAAGTACCACCATATTTTACCGCTTTTGCAGCTTCTTGGTTAAGGCGTCTGGACATTTCTGCATCGTCACTGTTAATGGCAGTGACTACGCCCATTGAATTCAATATAGAAGCATTATAAGGTATGGCGTCATTCACTTCATATTTGTATGCCCACCAATCACTAAAGGTGGAAGCGCCTACACCATGAGCTTTCATCTTATCGGCTACTTTATAGCCTTCTAAGATGTGCGTAAATGTGTTAATATTGAAATCAAATTTTTCTGCGACTTTCATCAACATATTAATTTCACTCTGTATATACGAGTGGCAACTTATGAATCGTTCCTTGTTTAAAATTTCTGAAAGCACTTCCATCTCGGTATCTTTTCGATACGGCTTTCCACTTTTCTTTAAGGCATCATAGGATTTGGCTCTCGTAAAATAATCCATATAAAGTTGTTCTACGCCCATCCTTGTTTGTGGAAAACGGCTGTAACTTTCCCAGTTTGAATGTTTGACATTTTCACCGAGTGCAAATTTTATAAATTTAGGCGTATTGTTATAGATTAAATTTTCGGCAGAGTCGCCCCACTTTAATTTTATAATTGCAGAACGCCCTCCAATCGGATTGGCAGAGCCATGTAAAATTTGAATGGTGGTAACCCCACCAGCTAAATTTCTGTAAATATCCACATCATCGGCATCTATGACGTCTTCAATACTTACTTCAGCAGAAGAGTTTTGACCGCCCTCGTTGATGCTTGCTGCCGCAATATGCGAATGTTCATCCACAATTCCAGAAGTTAAATGCTTTCCAGTAGCATCAATTATGGTAGCTTTTGAATTTTTGAGGTTGGTTCCTATTTTTGAAATTTGCCCATCTTTTACGAGCACGTCAGTATTTTCAAGTACTCCTTCTGATTCATTGGTCCATACAGTCGCATTTTTAAATAAAATCGTTTCTGCTTTTGGAAGTTCCGTAAATCCATAAGCTCCATTAGGATAGCTGACCGGAAGAACTTTTGGACTTTTTAAGGGTTTTTCTTCTTTTGATTTCACCTCTTTTTTAGAGGGGCTTTCAAGGCGTGATACTAGTATGTCAGGAGTTGTTCCGTCCAGTAAGGTGGCAGTTCCTTTGATAGTTTCAACATTCGAAATAACTTTTGCATTCACTCTAATAAATGCTTGTTGCGTCGTGTCTTTTGCAGAAAACATCAAATGCATCCAATCGTTCTCATATTTCAAACTGCTGCTTAATTTTAATGAATCGGATGTTATTTCAGTTTTAAGTTTACTGAGTGTACCAGATATTTTGAGATCATAGTTGTCATTATTAATCTTAAAACTGTAGTCTCCTCTTATGTCTTTCTTTGATAAATCTTCAAACACATTTCTTGAGCCATTCACCCAATTTTCATAGAGTGTGGTTTTAGCATTAAAAATATCACCGGAAGTAATCAAGAAATTTGCATAACTCCCAACGTTAAGGTTTCCAAGTTTTGAGTTTCCTAATACTAGAGCAGGTTGAGTTGTCAGGGCTTCTAAGGCAGAGACTTTATCTAAACCATATTCAATTGCTTTTTGAATATTTGCTTTGAATTCTTTCATCGATTTTAGTCCTTTGGTTGTAAACGCAAATGAGATTCCATTGACATCCAATGCCATTGGGTTGCCAGGACGCTGGTTCCATTCTTTCATCGCTTCGAGCTCTAAAGAATTGGTCAAAAAGGTGTTTTCTACATCATAGGCTTTCGGAAAGTTTAAAGGAAGAATAAACGTTGCTTTTGTGTTCTTTATATCATTGATGCGTTCATATTCATCACCACCACCCAAAATAACATATTGGACGCCAATATCGTCTCCAACCTTATCGGCTCTTAAAGCATTGGCTCTGCTGCCAGCTTCTATAATTTGTACTTGCCTTTTATTTTGGTTGTAGGCTTCAATTGAACGGTCTTTTGTGGAAACGTTTCCTTTTGCATACCAATCGGCATCGTAATTAAGTTGTCTCAACAAGGCCATCGTTCCCATAATTGAGGAGGGGTAGGATTGACGCGAACGTACACTTTTTGAAAAGGAAATGTACTGTGCCGATTGATCGGATAAAATGCGTTGAGAATCACTGCCATTGGAGTCTAACGCAATTAATGCTCCAGTTCCACGAACAACGCCATCTTGTAAGTGCGTATTTACCACTCCAAATCCAGCTTCTAATAGCGGTTTAGCTGTTTTTTGATCATATTTAAAATGGTCAATAGCGTTCTGTTCTGGTCGTATATGGTCATTCCAATAAAAGCCTTCACGATTAGCGCTGTATTGAGGCGAGCGACCTCCGCTACTTTCACGTTTGGGTTTTGAAATGCCAAAATCGGAGTAGAGATCAATAAATGAAGGGTATATAGATTTTCCTTTTACATCAATTAACACTGTGTTTTTTGGAAGTTCTACATTGGTTCCGACTTTTATAACCTTTCCTTCTTGAATCAATAGGGTGCCGTTCTCAATACTTTGTGAAGGGGTTATATAAATTTTCGCATTGGTAATGGCGGTGAAATTTATGTTTTTAGATTTCACACCATCATTCTTTGGGAAATAATCTTGAGCACAAACAGAAAACACTGCGAAGAAACTCCAAAGGAAGATTAATTTTTTCATTAGGATATAGAATTTAGTTTGATGTTAAATGTATTTAAAAAAAATCAAAAGCGTACCAATTTAGTTCACTTTTAAATAGTTTTAGTTTGTATTATGCAGGTTATTAAATTTTTTAAACTTCAAAAGACATTTTAAAATTTCAATAAAATACCCATATTTAAAGTTCTTCCAATTGAAAATTTATTAAGCTCTCTTAATCTATATGAAGCACTGTCTATATCAAGAACAACTCTGTGATTTCTGGAGATGTTGTTATCTTCATTAAATACATTTAACAATGAAACCCCGATGGTTCCCTTGTATAACGATTGTTACGGCATCGAAGATTGTGACGACTGTGGAGTTTTATGTTTTGAAGTTGTATTCCCTTTCACTTTTGTCTCAGATTCTGGAGATATACAAACCATAAATGACTACGATCAACTTTGGGCGTTTTTAAGCAGTCTTACAGAAGAAGATACGTATGTCATTTCTTATCCTGTAAATGTAGAATTCGAAGATGGTTCTCAGCAAACAGCCAATAGTGATGAAGAGTTTGCAGCTCTTTATGATAGTTGTGAATAAACTCTAAAATTAAGTTTTATACAAAATAGCCTGTGTCCTTAGATATAGGCTATTTTTAGTTTTGATTGATTATCAATTTGATATGGTCTTTGGAATGTTAATAAATTAACAATATGAATTTTATCATGTGGTTAATGAGTTAAATTTAGTTAAAATTTAAGCTACAGTATAGGAATTGTTTGAACTTAGTTGTTTTAGTATTATTAATAACTAAACAGATAACAAATGAAAAATTTTAATTTAAAACTCTCAGTAATTTTATTGATGGCATTCAGTTTAATTATTGTCTCTTGTGACAACGAAAATGTTGATGAAATATCTCCGGAAGCAGAATTAGAAGAGGGTGTTTCCCAAGAACTAATATCTAACTTATTCAACAGTGCAAGAACTGCAGCATCAACAAACCAAGAATCTGACTATGTTGAAGAAGGAGAGTGTTTTGTAATAAATTATCCTTACAGTGTTACTGATGGAGAAACAAGTACGACTTTAAATAGTGATGATGAATTGTTTGCTTTCCTAGAAACTTTAGACTTTGACTCAGAAGTTTATATTGAAGTTCCTTTTGATGTTACTTTCGCAGACGGATCACAGCAAACTATTAATACTTATGATGCGTTTGAAATCATATTAGATGATTGTTACAGCGATTACGACCACAATGACGATTACGATGATGATTATGAAGAAGAATGTTTTGAATTGAATTATCCTCTAACCGCTGTTGACTATGAAGGCAATGAAGTCACTGTAAGTTCCGAACAAGATTTATATAACTTTGAATTTGCAGGATTTGTATATCCTATTTCTGTGACAATAATTGACGGGTCTCAAGTAACTGTAAATAGCCCTCAGGAATTTGATACTCTCTACAACGATTGTTATGACATTGAAGATTGTGATGAATGTGAAGAGCAATGTTTTGAAATCGTATTTCCATTCTCCTTCGTTTCAGAAAATGGAATTGTAGATACTGTTAATAATTACGATGAGCTTTTTGACTATGTATCTCAACTTTCAGATGATGATACGTGTATGATTTCTTATCCAATCACCGTTCAGTTTGAAGATGGTACTCAGCAAACCGCAAATAGTGATGAAGAACTTGAAGCACTGTATGCTAGTTGTGAATAAGTAATAATCATTAAGTTTTATACAAAATAGCCTGTGTCCTTAGATACAGGCTATTTTTTTTAAGTATGCGTGAGTGCTTTTTGATTTTAGATAAATACAGTACCTATACCTAGGTTTGTTAGTCTTGATTTTTTGTATATCTTAATCCTCTAAATAATCCACCAAAAGAGCCACCACATAGCTGTAGCTTTCAATACCCTTAGCTTGGTTGTTTGCTTTTAAGAAATAGCTATAAACCTCTTTAAATAAAGGCTCCATTGGGTTTTTGTAAGCACTCCAAAATTCAAATGCCAGCTGAAAATCTTCTAAGATACCAGGGTTGATGGTACACAAAGTAGATTCGTAGGCATCAAGATCTCTTTTAAACAACTCTCGTAAACAATAACGCAATGCAAATTTATATCCAGCATAGTTGAAATAAAGATCCTCATTATGAATGCTCGCTAAAAAACCAATAAAATTGGCTTCGTTTTCAGCGGCATAACCCAACTGATGCGCTTGTTCGTGCGCTATGGTTGTTGGCATTGAATTAAGAGGTATTACAGCATTAATTTGAGCCTCTAAGGTCAACGGGTTCACGTAACCACTAAAACCCATGTAGGTTAATGGCGTGCTAAATATTGATTTTTTACTGTTTTGTCCATCGTGTTTAAAATTAGGATACTGCTTTTCTAGCTGAGTATAACCCGTTTGACTCATTTCAGTCAGTTCAACAAACGTATAGGGGAGAGTTGTTCTTAGCAAAGAGTCTTTGGTAATTGCTAAGTGCAGTTTGTTCGTTTTAAAAACCAATTTGTTAGTAACTGATTTTAATTGAGCTGTTGTGTATTTTGGATTAAAGTTCAGAGTAGTATGTAAAGGCACACGGTAATAATTATAGCCCCAACACAAATGAAACATAAAATAAAGAACGGATACAAAGGATAAAACATTCAAGCCCCAAGTTTTGGGTTCTGTTCTAAGTCGTTTTCGATTTTTAACAGCCCATCTCAAAATAAAGAAGATTAAGACACTATACAACAGGTCTCCAACAGAAAATGGAATCCATTTAAAAGCTGTGTTTAGCAGTTTTGAGATGATTGGAAAAATCCCCAAACTATAATATGCTTCCACGTATTCTGGGAATTGCTTTAATACTCTTATCAGAAAGTATTGAGGCAGTAAACTCAAAACAAGTATGACTTTTCCTTTATTTGACATCACTCAAAAGTAATAATTTTAATTTATGATCGGGATGGAATCCGTACCTTTGTGCAACAAAAAAACACAACTATCATGAGCCAAGAAATACGTCAACTGGAACCCAAAGCAGTTTGGAACAAATTTGCTGATTTGAATGCCGTCCCCCGCCCTTCTAAAAAAGAAGAACGCGTCATTGCATTTATGAAAGAATTTGGAACAAATTTAAATCTAGAAACCATTGAAGATGCTGTCGGAAATGTCATCATCAAAAAACCAGCTACCGCGGGAATGGAAGATCGAAAAGCAATTGTGATGCAATCACATTTGGATATGGTACATCAAAAAAATAGCGATACTAATTTTGATTTTCTAACTCAAGGCATAGAGATGTTTGTGGATGGAGATTGGGTCAAAGCAAAAGGTACAACCCTAGGGGCTGATAATGGTCTGGGAGTAGCAACTATTATGGCTATTTTAGAAAGTACAGACCTTCCACACCCTGCTATTGAAGCCTTGTTTACGATTGATGAAGAAACAGGCATGACTGGAGCCATGGGTTTAGAAGGTGGATTGTTAAATGGCGCCATTCTTTTAAATCTAGACACTGAAGAAGATGACGAAATTGGAGTTGGCTGTGCTGGGGGTATAGACGTAACCGCTGTTGGAACTTACAACGAAGAGTCAACACCAGAAACTAAAATAGGGTACTCTATTGAAGTTAAAGGTTTGCAAGGTGGTCACTCAGGGATGGACATTCACAAAGGATTTGGAAATGCCAATAAAATCATGAACCGTTTGTTGTTTGATGCGTTTGAAAATTTTGGATTGCGTATTTCTGAAATTGATGGTGGAAGTTTACGCAATGCAATTCCAAGAGAAAGCAAAGCGATTGTAGCCATTGATATGGTGCAAGAAGACGCTTTTAAATATGAAATGGGACTTCAAATTGAAGCCATACAATCCGAACTAAAAACATTAGAACCTGACTTAATTGTAGTTTTAACTAAAATAGACGCTCCAAAAGTTATTATGGACTTGGGAGTACAAGAAGGGTTAACGCGTGCTATTTATGCTGCATGGAACGGTGTGTATCGTATGAGCCCCGATATTCCAGAACTGGTAGAAACGTCCAATAATATTGCCCGCGTTGTTATCAAAGAAGGAAACGTGAAAATAGGGTGCTTAACGCGTTCTTCTGTAGAATCCTCCAAAATGGACTTAGCAATGATGTTACGTGCAACCTTTGAGCTTATTGGTTGTGAAGTGGAGCTTTCAGGGGATTATCCTGGATGGGCACCTGATATGGATTCATCTATTTTGAAAGTATTAAGGTCCTTATACGAAGAGTTATATAATGAGAAACCACACGTTGCAGCTTGTCATGCCGGTTTAGAATGTGGAATTTTAGGAACTAATTATCCTGACATGGAAATGATTAGTTTTGGTCCTAATATCAAAGGAGCACATTCACCTGATGAACGCACTCAGATTTCTTCCGTTCAAAAATTTTGGGTTTTTGTTATAGAAATTCTAAAGAACATTCCAAAAGCATAAGGATTGAATTTCTATTGAAAAAAGTAGTCCAAAAGCAAGAATTCTGTCACTCTGTATGTATCTCAGAATCTTAATTAATTGTAATTCATTTTAGAGTGTCTAATTTTATTCATAAAAAAAGCAGCCAATAGGCTGCTTTTTTAGTTTTAGTATCAAAATAATTTATTCTACGACTTCCAACATTTCAATAATGAACATTAAATCGCTATTTGGTTTTATAGGACCACGCCCTTTTTCTCCATAAGCAAGATAGGAAGGGAGGTATAAGAATGTTTTGTCTCCTACAGACATATTAAATACGCCCTCTTTAAATCCTGCAATCATTTGCGCTTGTGGATCAATTTTCATTGGCATCGCGCTATAGCCACCTTGTTGTTCTTTTCGCAAGTCATAAGTCCCACATTTTTCATCCACTATTTTAATATTGGTACCAAATAATTTACCATCCGTAAAATAACCTTCATAATTTAGCCTAACGGTGGATCCAGATTTTGGTTTTGCTCCGTTGCCTTTAGTGATATTATAAACAAGCAGTCCTGATGTTTGTTGTGTTGCTTTGCTTTTGTAAATATTTAAAACGGGAACCATTTCATCCGCCGCAATCTTCATTTTTTCATCTGCAATTTTTTTAGCTTCTTCTGCTTTTTGTTTGGCTTCTTCAAGTTTTTGTAAACGTTTTTCTTCCACTAATGGAAGTTCTGTGTTCCATGTATCAGTTGCGTCAAATCCTTTAGCGCTCATTCCTTGACGAATGATGTTTAGTTCTAAAATCGTTACATCCTCAAGTGGTTTATTCGATTCTGAAGCAACTTTTACGTTTGAAATGGTGTCCACTACAGAGAACCCTTTAACAACCTCTCCAAAAACTGAATGTCTGTTATCGAGGTGTGGCGTTGGTTTCTCAGTAATAAAAAACTGACTCCCATTGGTCGCTGGTCCAGAGTTGGCCATGGATAAAATTCCTGGTTTGTCATGTTTTAAACTTTCGTCAAATTCATCTGCAAATTTGAATCCTGGATTTCCAGATCCAGTCGCGGTCGGGTCTCCCCCTTGAATCATGAATTTATCAATCACCCTGTGAAACACAGTTCCATTATAGTATGGTTTTCCTTTCATAGAGTCCGCTAGCATAGGGTGAGATCCTTCTGCGAGTCCTATAAAACTGGCAACTGTCAAAGGGACTTTGTCATAAAATAACTTTACGATGATTGTGTCTTTAGACGTTACAAATTCGGCAAATACACCATCACCTAAATCCGGATACTGTTCTTGACATCCAGTGGAACTAATAAGAAGTCCTGCTGCAACTAATTGAATAAATACTTTTGTGAATTTCATTTTTCTTATTTTTAATTGGGTTTTAAATAGTTTTTAGTGTGTTAGTTATTCGTAAGTTTTAATAAGGAAACGTCGCAAATTACAGGTACATTACTGCCAATTTTATTTTCATCCCCATAGTAGCCATATGCCTTTTGAGAAGGAAATATAAACGTAATCGATTCACCTTCTTTCATGAGTTTTAAACCTTCTCTCAAACCTGAAAATAATTCTTGTTGATCGATATAATATCGTTGTGTTTCTAATTTTTTGTCTGGGTAAATGACTTGACCCTCTAAAGTTTTAAGTACAAAATCATAATGTACTAAATCGCCAAACTTTGGGGTTTGTGTGTCCGTCTCTATTTGAATGTTATAAGCATACCAAAACCCATACTCAGAAGATTGGAACGGCTTTTCAGAGTCTTGTATATAAACTTCAATTTGAGCATATTCTCTATTATTTAATTGTTTGTTACGTTCTATTGAAGAATCAATAAACGACCCCGAATTATTTGAGAGTGGACGCCTTGCTTCTGAAGGTTTACAACTGACAAAAATTAAAAAAGTTAATATGAAAAACAGGGTGGGTTTCATGAATTGAGTTCCGATTTATAATCAGACAATATACTAATAAATTTTGCAATGGTATCTTCTAGGTTCAGATTGCTACGACCTCCAGCAGCATTTTTGTGTCCGCCACCGTTAAAATGTGTTCTTGCAAACGTATTTACATCAAAATCACCTTTTGATCGAAATGAGATTTTAATGATGCTTTCTTCTTTATGCTCGATAAATATGACAGCAAATTTTGCACCTTTTATAGACAATCCATAATTGACCAAACCTTCTGTATCTCCTTTTTGAAAGTCATGAGCATCTAATTCTTTATTGGTTAGACTTATATATGATGTTTTAAAATCTTCTAAAAATCTTAAGTTATTCAAGGCACAGCCCATAAGCTTTAGGCGACCAAAACTATTGGTGTCATATACTGCGTTGTGAATGTTTGATTTCTCAACTCCAACATCTATCAAATGCGCAATCACACGGTGGGTGGTACTTGTTGTCAGTGGAAAACGGAACGAGGCAGTGTCAGTCATAATACCTGTATAAATTCCTTCTCCAATAGCAACATCAATCAATTCTAAATCGTCCATCATTTCAATGAAGTGATATACCATTTGACTTGTCGAACACATGCTCACATCAGAATAAACGTAAGTTGCATACTGCTCTGGCATTTGATGATGATCAATCATCACTTTAATCGCCGCTGAATTTTCAATGGGCGTTCCCATTGTCCCACAACGGTGCAGGGCATTGAAATCTAACGTAAAAATAAGATCTGCTTCAGAAATGAGGACTTCAGAAGCAGTGGTGTTTTCTTCGTGAATGAGAACATCCTTGGTGCCGGGAATCCATTTAAGAAACTCTGGGTAATTATTAGGAGCTATGACGGTTGCCGAATGTCCTAGTTTTTTAAGGTAATGACACAAACTTAGCGTAGATCCCATGGCATCTCCATCCGGATTTTTATGAGGGACAATGACCACTTTTTTTGGGTCTGATAGTATTTTTTTAAGCTCTAAAATTTCTGTTGTATTCATAGCTTACAAAGATACAATTTTTTAAAATAGTTGTAAGCTGAATTATTTGTAGAAAAACCTTATTTTTGCACAAAATTTATACAAAGACCATGGTAACTAACAAAACATTTACAATGCTTAAGCCCGATTCTATTGAGAAAGGGAATATAGGAGGAATAGTAGAAAAAATTACTGCTTCAGGTTTTAGAATCGTAGCAATGAAATTAACACAACTTACAAAAGCCGATGCCGAAGCTTTTTATGCCGTTCATAGTGAGCGTCCATTTTATGGTGAATTGGTAACTTACATGACACGTGGCCCTATTGTGGCAGCGATTCTTGAAAAGGACAATGCTGTAGAAGATTTCAGAACTTTAATTGGCGCTACAAACCCAGCTGAAGCTGCTGAGGGAACCATCCGTAATATGTTTGCAGACTCTATCAGTGAAAATGCAGTGCATGGAAGTGATAGTGATGAAAATGCTGCGATTGAAGGAGCTTTCCATTTTTCAGGAAGAGAGATGTTCTAAACACATTCAATAAAATATCCTAAAAGCTACAATTCTATTGTGGCTTTTTTTGTACCTAATACTACCTTAAAATTAATTTTGAGATGAGGTTTTTCCCAAGAGATTCATTCAGCATATTGATAATTTTATCTTTTCCATAGCTCAACTCTTCTCTTAATACCGACGAACTTAGCTCTACATACAGCGTGTCTTTGTTTAGTTTCACACTGTTGGTGTAGGTATTAACTCCATTGCCCATCATTTCTGCCCAAGCAGCTTCTACGTTCACTTTGTCCAACCCTTTTTCGAGTTTGTTTTCTTTAACAAATGATTTCATTAAATCATCGATTTTAAAAGAATCGTTCTGACGTTTGCTCATTATTCAAATATTAAAGGTTCGTAAGGTTTGTAGGTATATATAAATCCATCGGAGTTGGAGAGGATTAAACTAGCCGAGTTAGCACGGATTATTTCTTCGCTGTAAGTCACTTCATTGTTGGCGTAGTCAATCCATAAACGATTGTCTCTTATAGAAATTGTAAATTCGGATTCGTGCTGAGACATTTCAAAAGCTCCGTCAAAACGGGGGGTTATTTTTTTTCGATAGCCAGATACATCAGAATTAACTTTAAAGTAATCGATAGAGCCACTCATTTTAAATTCTTTGACTTTCTTTTGGTCTTTAGAGACGCTTACAATTTCCCAATAACCTTCTATAAAAGGGATGTAAGTTGAGACATCTGACTTGCAACTGCTCAATAAAATAAAAAATGAAAGGGCTATAAGTTGTTTCACAATTGAAATATTTGATATGATTGATGGACACTTTTAATCGCTTTTTCAGTACGATCGGCATGGGTATCTGATATAAATAACTGTCCAAAATTTTCATCATTCACTAATTGAATAATCTGAGCCACACGTTGTTCGTCTAATTTATCAAAAACATCATCTAAAAGGAGTAGGGGAGTTTCACCACTTTGTGCTTTAATAAAATCAAATTGCGCCAGTTTCAGAGCAATTAAAAATGATTTTTGCTGTCCTTGACTTCCAAATTTTTTAATAGGATAGCCTTTAATAGAAAAATCCAAATCGTCTTTATGAATTCCAACACTTGTGTATTGTAGCATACGATCTTTGTTGATACTGGTTGCAAACAACTCCATTAAAGTCGAATCATTTAGCTGACTGCTATATTGTAGGTCAACAACTTCGCTGTTGTTACTAATGGCCTCATAACGTTTTTTGAAGATGGGTGTAAAGGCCTCTAAAAAAGTTTTTCGTTTACTATATATCTGACCTCCGTATTCATTAAGTTGTTCATTGTAAACATCTAGCGAATCTTTATTAAAGTTATTGTTTAAGGCAAAGTATTTTAGCAATGCATTTCTTTGTGCAAGAATTTTAGAGTAATTTAATAAGGCTTCTAGATAGCTTTTATCACTTTGAGAAATGACTCCGTCCATAAATTTTCGACGGGTATCACTCCCTTCAATAATCAAATCGCGATCGGTAGGAGATATAATAACTAAAGGTAAAAACCCAATATGATCACTAAAACGGTCGTATGCTTTTCCGTTTCGTTTGATGAGTTTCTTTTGACCTCTTTTTAAGGAAACGATTACTTTTTCTTCACGATCCTTCTTTTCATACAAACCATCGACTACAAAAAAATCTTGTTCATGCCGGATGTTTTGAGAGGCTATAGGATTGAAATAGCTTTTCCCAAATGATAAGTGGTAAATCGCATCTAAAATATTTGTTTTTCCAACACCATTGGCACCAACAAAACAATTAATTTTAGCATCGAATTCAACCGTAAAGGCATCGAAATTTTTGTAGTTTAATAAGTTTAATGATTTTAAAATCATGCGAAATTGGTCTATATTTTATAATTATCTTCTTGCGAGGGCTTTAAAAAGATGCTGCAAATTATTGAAAAATAACAAATAATTTGCCTTTTTTTTACGAATAAAAATTATATTTTTGAACCTCAATAATAAAACAACCATGGCAACATATAAGAAAAGAGGCGGAAAACCGTCAACGAAGACAGAAAAAGAGACTTCAATTGAAGATGGATCAACAACCGCTGAGGTTTTTAACACCCTCGATGAGTCGGCATCACGTACCGAAGAATGGGTTATAAAAAATCAAAAATATATTTTTATCATCGTTGGTTTGGCTGCCGTATTGGTATTGGGTTTTTTAGGGTTTGATAAATTCATACAAGAGCCAAAAGAAAGTGTCGCAACAAATGATATGTTCCAATCGCAACAATATTTTGACCAAGCAGTCAATGGGGCTTCTAAGGATTCTCTTTTCACATTGGCTCTTAATGGAGCGGATGGCAAATATGGGTTTTTAGATATTGCTGAGGTTTACAGTGGAACAAAAGCTGGAAACTTATCCAACTATTATGCTGGAATGGCATACTTAAATATGAAAGATTATACAAACGCTGTGACTTATTTAAACGCTTTTTCATCTGAAGATGATGTTCTTGGGCCCATAGCAAAAGGAGGCATAGGAGATGCATTTGTTCAGTTAGAGCAGTTAGAGGATGCCTACGACTATTACGTACAAGCAGCACAACTTAAATCAAACGATTACACGACTCCTATGTATCTTTACAAGGCAGGGGTTATTGGTTTAAAATTAGGAAATAATTCAAAAGCATTAGGATTCTTTAATCAAATTAAATCTGATTTCCCAGACAGTACAGAGGCTAAAGACATTGATGTTTTTATTGGTAAAGCAGAAGCCACGATAAACTAATCATGGCTACAGAAAACACCAACTTATCTAATTACGATACAACGACACTCCCAGACGCGACACACTTTCGGTTTGGGATTGTTGTTTCTGAATGGAATCCATCCATCACAGAAGGCTTGCTTAAAGGCGCTGTAGACACTTTAATAGATTGTGGTGTAGTAGAATCAAACATTCGAACCATTCATGTCCCTGGAAGCTTTGAGCTCATTTATGGCGCTAAAAAAATGCAGCAACAACTTGTTGATGCCGTCATAGCTATAGGAAGTGTCATCAAAGGAGAAACACAACACTTTGATTTTGTGTGTGAAGGTGTGACTCAAGGCATTAAGGATTTAAATATTCTTCATGACGTACCTGTTGTATTTTGCGTTTTAACAGATAACAATCTTCAGCAATCTATTGATCGTTCTGGTGGTGCTCATGGAAATAAAGGGGTAGAAGCTGCAATCACTGCAATTAAAATGGCACATTTGAGCCATACCTTATAAAATCAACAACTGTTGATAATTTTTTGTTTGATTTGTTTGTCACTCTACAGATTTAAGTATTTTTGAATAGTCTCAAAATACAAAGCATTTGATACCTAGAAAAACCAGAACATTTAAGTTGAGAACGTCTTCGAAGTCTTTTTTAGCTGACAATCCGAATTCAGTTAAGGAGCGTTTTCGTCTGAAGTCCACTAGAAAATCATCAGGTTTTTCATTAACTTGGCTGTTAATTGCATGCGTCCTTTTGTTGATCGGAATCTACATGTTAGACACCTTATAATGTTACGTCATGGGTATATTTAAAATAAAAAAAAACAAGAGATATAATTACACTCCTCGCTTTTATAATAGCGAGCGAAGCCCATTTGAAATAAAACATAAATTTGATGATCAACGTGTTACCATCGAAAAAACAAATTTGAAAGGCAAGTTTACCAATGCAATAGACGATTTAAAGACCAACCCCAATTCCTTAGCGAACCGAAGAGTTTTCATTATAATTTTAATTTTAATATTTGTGTTCCTTTGGATTATAGATTTTGATTTAAGTATATTTTTCTAATACATGGCAGATATAATTCAATTGTTACCCGATCACGTTGCAAATCAAATTGCAGCCGGAGAAGTTGTACAACGTCCTGCATCTGTGGTAAAAGAACTTCTAGAAAATGCGATTGATGCTGGAGCAACAACGGTAAAGCTTCTTGTGAAAAATGCTGGCAAGACATTGATCCAAGTTATAGACGACGGAAAAGGAATGAGTGTGACCGATGCTCGTTTAAGTTTTGAGCGTCATGCCACTTCCAAAATTAAAGTCGCAGACGATTTATTCAATCTCCATACAAAAGGGTTTAGAGGTGAGGCTTTAGCGAGCATTGCAGCGATTGCTCATGTGGAAATGAAAACCAAACAAGCATCTGACGAATTAGGGACACTTTTATCTGTAGAAGGCAGTGTTTTTACCTCTCAAGAAGTCATAGCAACCCCCAATGGTTCTTCGATTGCAGTTAAAAATTTATTTTTCAACATTCCAGCAAGACGTAATTTTTTAAAGTCTGATATTGTAGAATTACGTCATATCATTGATGAATTTCATAGAGTCGTCTTGGCGCACCCATTGATCAGTTTTTCTATGTACCACAATGGAAGCGATCTTTTTAATCTTTTAAAAGGAAATTTTAGACAACGCATTGTGAGTACATTTGGTGGAAAAACCAATGAAAAACTAGTTCCCGTTGAAGAAACAACAGAAGTCTTAACAATCTCAGGATTTGTTGGGAAACCAGAATATTCAAAGAAATCTAGAGGAGAGCAATTCTTTTTTGTAAATAATCGATTTATAAAGAGTCCGTATTTGAATCATGCCATATCCGCAGCTTTTGAGGGCGTACTTCAACCAGGTAAACATCCTAGTTACTTTTTAAACTTAGAAGTCAATCCAAAAAGTATAGACATCAATATTCATCCCACAAAAACGGAAATCAAATTTGATGATGAACAAACAATCTATGCGATTTTGAGAGCGGCTGTCAAACACAGTTTAGGGCAATTTAGTATTGCTCCAGTACTTGATTTTGATCGAGATAAAAATTTAGACACCCCTTATGGATTTGAAGGAGGACAAACAATCCACCCAAAAGTTGAAGTCGATAGAACGTTTAATCCCTTTTCAAATCCAAATCAATCTCCACCTTCGTATTCTAAACCTGCTGGTGACGCATGGGAAGGGCTGTATGTTGGTTTGGAATCCAAATCAAATTCAGATAGTTTTAGTCAGGTTAATTATGAATCTGATGAAATGACTTCGTCTATCTTTGACGATACCACAGAACAAAAGACACACAAAACATTTCAATTACACAACAAATACATCATCAATACGATCAAATCGGGGATGCTTGTCATTGATCAGAACAGAGCTCACGAACGTATTTTGTATGAAGAATTTCTTAGAAAAACGACCGTAAATGAAGCTGTTAGTCAACAGTTGTTATTTCCCTTAGAGCTAAAATTTTCAAAATCGGACAATACCATATTAAAAGACCTTCAACAGGCTTTAGAAACAACTGGATTTGTATTTTCTTCGTTTACAGATGAAAGTATAGAACTCACAGGCGTTCCCGTCGGAGTCAAAGAATCTGAAGTCCATATTGTTTTCGAGCAACTCATTCACGATATAGAACACGAAGTCCCCGATGTGAACTTTAGTGTCAGTGATTTATTGTCTAAGTCGCTCGCCAAAAGTTTGGCAATTAAAAACGGAAAAAAATTAGAACGCGAAGAACAAGAACACATCATAAACACCTTGTTTTCTTGTAAAGAACCGTCAATTTCACCTTCTAACAAAACAGTTTTCACAACCTTAAAGGTCGAAGAACTCGATAAAAAATTCAACTAATATGCGTCAAATAACCCCAACCGTTAAGCATCTTCTTATCATCAATATTATTGTGTTTTTAGGAACTTACTTACTGGGTAATAAAGATTTATTTTATGGATTATTATCTCTCTTCTATCCGTTGAGCGATAATTTTATGCCATGGCAAGTATTTACCCACATGTTTATGCATGGTGGTGTTCAGCATTTACTATTTAATATGCTGGCGTTATGGATGTTTGGAACAGCTGTAGAGCGCATATTTGGTCAACGGAAATTTTTAATTTTTTATCTCTCATCAGGTTTGGGAGCTGTAGCCTTGACATTTTTAGTGTACTACATTCAAATATATCCAATGTTAAGCGACTTAAAAGCATTGGGCTATTCTTTTGATTTTATCAGAGACGCTTCCAGTTTAAATATTATAAATGATCAGATGTTTAAAGGCGAAATTTTAGCTTCTAAATTAGAACCATTGATGTCTAGTTACAACTATGGTATGAATCCTCTCAATAGAGAAACGTTTCGTATGTTATTTGACTTAAATGTTATGACTAATGGTTCTATGGTTGGGGCATCGGGTGCAATTATGGGTGTTTTGGTCGCGTTTGGCATGCTTAATCCAAATGCGGAGTTAATGATGCTTTTCTTGCCAATTCCAATCAAAGCAAAATATTTCATCCCCGGTATTATTGCTCTAGACTTATTTTCTGCTTTTTCAGGAGTTTCAATTTTTAGTCCTAGCAATACTGCTTATATAGCCCATATTGGAGGAGCGATTACAGGTTTTTTACTGATGTATTTCTGGAAAAAAAATCAATTTGATAAATACCGTTGGAATTAATGACAAGTTTAAATCAAGATATTAGAGAAAAACTATCAAGACTCAATGTGTTTGAAAAAATCATTGTTGCAAATATTATTGTTTTTCTTTTTGGTATTATCACCTTTAGATTTCAAGGGGGTGGATCAAATTTAGAATGGCTATCGCTTTCAAAATCATTCTCTGATGTTCTCTCTAAGCCTTGGACGTTATTAACGTACGGTTTCACTCATTACAGTTTTGTCCATTTGTTTTTTAATATGGTAGTCTTATATTTCTTTGGACGTTCGTTTTCAAATTTATTCAAAGAAGGAATTTCGCTTAAAGTTTACATATTGGGCATCCTGTCTGGTGGTTTTGCTTTTGTATTGGTTTATAATTTATTCCCTTCAGGTATTTTAAATACTGTGGGATCTTTAGTTGGTGCCTCTGCGGGAGTGCGTGCAATAATCATATTTTTGTGTACCTACCTACCCAACAAAGAGGTTCGGTTTTTTACCTTTCAGTTCCCATTAAAATACATAGGGATCGCAATCGTATTGTTTGATGTTCCAGGTCTATTTTCTGCAAATTCAGGAGGTTCAATAGCTCATTTTGGAGGTAGCATATTAGGCTATTTTTATGCGACACAATTTCAGAAAGGCACAGATATTGGAGCGTTTATTGATCGTATTACAGCCTATTTCTCTAGGACGACAGCGCCATTAAAAACAGTTCACAAGAAGAAAAAAACTTCTTTTGCTGGTAAGAAAAAGGAAGAGTTTGACAGATTTACCCATCAAAAACAAATTGACCTTATTTTAGATAAAATAGGTAAAAGTGGCTATGAAAGTTTAACACAAGCAGAAAAGGATTTTTTATTCCGAGCTGGTAAATAAAGAGATTTGAAAAACTTAAACCTTCTTAATAAGTTTATATTTCTGATTAATTCAGTAGTTGCGCTCTTGTTGCTATTATCTTACGGAATATCATATGTGCCACCTAAATCGTATGCTTTGATATCTACATTTAGTGTGTCCGTTCCTTTATTGATTGTTCTGAACATTCTTTTTGCGGTTTATTGGCTTATCAAGCTAAAAAAACAACTCATCC
Source organism: Flavobacteriaceae bacterium (assembly GCA_018608765.1). Taxonomy (GTDB): domain Bacteria; phylum Bacteroidota; class Bacteroidia; order Flavobacteriales; family Flavobacteriaceae; genus Hel1-33-131. The sequence goes on along the minus strand of JABAYY010000052.1, from coordinate 57,298 downwards.
TTTCCTTATTAGTTCTCATTGTTGGGTACAGTCAAGTTTTGTCATTTTATAAATTCTCTTCAGAGTCCGTTCCAAAGTCAGAAGCGACCTTCACCATTATGAGCTATAATGTTCGTTTGTTCAATGTCTACAATTGGATTGAAGATGAAACTATTCCTACTAAAATTCAGGAATTTATTACTGAGGAATCTCCAAATATTTTGTGTTTTCAAGAGTACGATTCAAGTACGGATTTGGAATTTAAAGAATACCCTTACAAGTATAAAACAAATGCCTCTAAAAACAACAAATCGGAACTTGCTATTTTATCCACCTATAAAATTTTAGATTCTGGTTTTATTGATTTCCCTAATTCTGCAAATAGTGCGATATACGCAGATCTACTTATAGAGTCAGATACAACGCGTGTTTATAATGTACACCTTCAATCGTCTGGAATTGATGCTAATGTTGATGTAGAAACACTGGACTCTGAGCAATCAAACAAGCTGCTTAAACGCTTAGAGACTACGTTTAAAGCACAACAACATCAAGCTGGACTCGTTGCTAATCATGTTGCAAAATCGCCTTATAAAGTACTACTTTGTGGCGATTTTAATAATACTGTTTATTCGTATGTATATAGAATTTTAAAAGGAGATTTAAAGGATACTTTTGAGACCTCCGGTACTGGTTTTGGAAGTACTTTTGATTTTAAGTATTTTCCTGTGCGGATAGACTTCATCTTAGCTGATCAAAATTTCTCTTCGGGAACATTCAAAAACTACACGATACCTTATTCGGATCATTTTCCGATTCTTACGGAGTTGACGTTACAAAAATAGACAATCACAGCTATCGGCTATGATATGAATACAAAGCCCTATTCCAATCAAGCGAGTTTTTTTAGGCACTAATAAACAGACATATATTGCGATTGCGCCGAAGGAGTGAAGGAAGTGAAAATCGATGCTACATCTTTGAGGATCAAAAAGAGGTGTGGTTAGTAAGTGATCCAAATCAATAAGAAACGCACCCAAAAAAATTGTGTAGGATTTGAGCCAGGTTTTTTTATAAAATAATAAAGCGATTAATAAGGGTACTATAAAATGAATGCCATAATGTACGAGAACCTGAGTCATGCTCTAAAAAGTGAGGGAATGGTTTTTTAAATAACTTAAAGCGTTAGGTCCTTCATTGAATAACAAATCTAAGATGCTTAAGTTTGTGATAGATCCATGCTTTTCTTGGAAAACTTGAATATAAGGGTCTGTTTCAATTAGAGGTTCTTTACGGGCATTGACTAAAAAACGATAATCTGTTCTTAAAGAGGTTTTTGAAAATTGATCAGAAAATGATATTTTAGGCTCAAAACCCAAACAACTGTTAATTACAGCAATACACTCTAAATTAAAATCTAATAGAAAATCTTTCTGGTTTTCGAAAAGCACTTTAAATTCATCCTCATAAAATTCAAAAAACGGAGAGGTTTTATAAGCACTCTCTATTGACTTCCAGTGTATAGATAGCCATTTAGAGGCGTTTTCTATCTCAATTTCATCTGTGTTTTGTCTGTTTTTCTGTGTAAAATGAACGGGGATATTAAGACTTAGTTTTCCGTTGGCTCCATAAATATAACAGCGGTTTCTGTAGGTCTGTTTTTGGTAAGAATCACATATTTCAAATACACATACATCAGACTGAACCATCACTATATAAGAAGCAATATTCGGAAAATATGTCGGGTAAAGAAGTGTCATAATTACAAATTAGGCTGTTGTGGCTCTTCTTTTACGCCATTTACTGTATCCAATCCAACCTGCTAACAGGATTAAAAATGGAATAAAGTAAGAGGTGCGTTCGCCATCGGCATGAACAGTTGTAAACATACGATCCCAGCGTATTTTATTAAACCCTTTTCCGTTGGAATTCCAACTCATCCAAATAAAGACTGGTTTTCCCACTACGTGATTAAAAGGCACAAACCCCCAAGCACGAGCATCAATGGAATTGTGACGATTGTCACCCATCATCCAATAGTAGTTTTGTTTAAAGGTATATGAGTTTGAAATTTGTCCGTTTATAAAAATCTGATTGCCTTTTGTATAGACTGTATTTCCTTCGTATTCGGTAATCAGTCGTTTATATACAGGAAGATTTTTTAAATTTAGAGCCATAGAAGTTCCTTCTTTAGGAATATAAAGGGGGCCATAAAAATCACGGTTCCATTCGTAACTTGGGTCTTGAGGAAACAAGCCAGTATCCGCTTTGCCTTTGGGCTCGATAAATTTTGAAATCGATGCTACACTTGGATGGTTTTTAAATACTTGGACAGCTTCATTGGAAGCTGCTGGAATAATGATTTTATTACCCATCGCATAGATGCCATCTGTAATATCGTAGCGTGTTTTTAATTGATTAATGATGCTATTTTCGAATCTTTTCCCAGGTTTTAAGTTTACTTCATAACTAAACTGCAATCTTGCACGGTATGGAAGTTCGTTCTGAACCCCGTTGATGTGTACATAGCCATCTCTGATTTCTAGGGTGTCACCAGCAATCGCTACACATCGCTTTACCAAATTAGTCTTCTTATCGATCGGCTTGTAGTAATTTCTATCGGGTCTAAAGTCATTCATATCAAGCAGAGTATCTGCTGGTTGATTAAAAACGACTATGTCATTACGTTCAATTTTTTCCCATCCTGGAATTCGTAAGTAGGGGAGTTGAAATCTACTTTTAAAAGAAGTCCTTTGTTCTTCAATTTTATCACTAAATAAGTAAGACTTTTTGTTCAATACAGGAATCGTATCGTGTACCATAGGAAGCCCTACAGTAGTCATTGGCACTCGAGGACCATAATGCATTTTACTCACAATTAAAAAATCTCCTACCAATAATGATTTTTCTAGAGATGAAGATGGAATGACATACGGCTGTAAAAGATAGGTATGAACAATAGTAGCTGCGACGATTGCGAACAGTATGGAGCTTACCCACTCTCCAAAACCAGAATTAGGTTTTAAACTCCTCTCTTTTACGTGATTTAAGTCTGTAAAATAGTTTAAATAATAAGCATAAAACCCTAAGGTTAAGACTGACAGAACAGTGTCTGTTGAAGTGTTTTTTCCAAAACTTCGAGCGGTTTCTACCCAGATGACAATCAACATAATTAAACTGATTACAGGTAAAAATAACAACGCAACCCACCATGATGGACGGTTCAGTATTTTCATGAAAATGATTCCATTATAAATAGGTACGAATGCTTCCCATGCCTTTCGACCTGCTTTAACATATAGTTTCCAAGTACCCAATCCATGAATTAACTGAATTGCTAAGAAAAAAATAAACCACTGAGATAATGTCATAATATTTAAAATTATTTAATATAAATTTATTGGTTAATGCAACTTGTTTGAGTGGCTTTAACCAATGTTTAACACGTCATTCATTGTGAAAACGCCAGTTTTTCCAAGAATCCATTCTGCTGCAACAACAGCTCCCAGTCCAAAACCTTCTCTATTGTGTGCAGTATGTGTTAATGAAATACGATCCACTTCAGAACTGTAATTTACAGTGTGAGTCCCTGGAACTGAATCAATACGTTTGGCTGTAATAGCTAATTTATTGTTGTCCTTTAACGGCGCAAGCCCCCAAGAATCGTGAGTACTGTGCTGAATCACATCTTCCGCAAGTGTGATGGCAGTACCAGAAGGCGCATCTTGCTTTTGAGTGTGATGAATTTCCTCAATGTCTACCTGATAATCGGACAAGTTTTTCATCATTTTGGCTAAATGCTTGTTAAGCTCAAAAAAGATATTAACTCCTAAACTAAAATTTGATGCATATATAAATGCACCGTTTTTAGCAGCACATAATGTATTTATAGATTCCATTTCAGATAACCACCCAGTAGTTCCTGAAATGACAGGGATATTATTTTCTAGGGCTATTCGAATGTTTTCAACTGCTGACTCGGGAGTACTAAAATTAATAGCAACATCCACCGAAGTTATGTCATAAGGTGTACTGTCTTTATCAATTTTTAAGGTCACTTCATGTCCGCGACTAACAGCAATTTTTTCAATTACTTTCCCCATTTTACCGTATCCTAAAAGTGCTATTTTCATTTAAAAATTAAAGTTGATTGATAAGCCAAGTTGAGCAGATGTATCGGGTGTATCGAAGTCAACAAATGGATTAATTGCTAGGTTTTTGTCCACATTATATTGCAGTAAATGAGCATCTACATTTGCATCAATAATATTTAATGCATAAAGCCCTATCGTAATTAGTAAGGATAATTCTTTGTTCCGTCTCAAGGTTTCTTGGGCACGGATGAGTGCTTCATTAGATAAAAGAGGAATTGTTCCTTCTCCAAAAAATTCATCATCACTAAAACCTGATAGGCGTCTTTTGTAAGCGTTTCTGTAGCGTTTATAATTCTTGTCATTATCCAAATAAAAGTAGATGCCCGTTCCTAGTGCAGCATATACAATCGGAATTTTCCAATACTTTTTATTAACTGCTTGTCCAAGACCTGGAAGAATAGCGGAATAGAAGGCAGCTCTTGAAGGTGCTAAAGGATCCATGACCACAGGTTTATAAGCATCAGTATCTAACTCTTCTTGAGTGTCTTCAGTGTTTTGAGCAAAATTAACCAACGAATATGCACAAAAAAATATAACGATCCAATGCCTATTTATCACTTTCAAATAATTTTAAGATGCGATCATAGTCTTCTTTAGAATGAAATGGAATAAGAATTTTTCCAGTTCCTTTTTTCTCCATTTTAACATCAATTTTATGCCCAAAATAAGATGCTATTTTCCCAATACTATTTTTAACAAAACTAGGAAGTTCGTTCTGTTTTATTGTTTTTGCTGGTTTTGGACTGTTATAATTTTTAACAAGAGTTTCCGTTGCTCGAACCGATAATTTATTGGAAATAATTTCTTTATATATGGCAATTTGATCTGAATGAGAACTTATATTCACGATAGCTCTTCCGTGCCCCATACTTATAAAACCATCACGCATTCCTGTTTGGACTAAGGGATCTAATTTTAATAATCTTAGGTAATTTGCAATGGTAGATCGTTTTTTTCCAACCCGTTGGCTCATTTGTTCTTGAGTTAATTGAATGTCATCGATCAATCTTTGGTAACTTAAAGCAATTTCAATAGGATCTAAATCTTGACGTTGAATGTTTTCAACCAATGCCATTTCTAAAGCTTCCTGATCATTTGCAACGCGTATGTAGGCCGGAATTGTTTTTAAGTCTAATAATTTTGAGGCTCTAAAACGGCGTTCACCAGACACCAATTGAAATGTATTAGATGTTGTTTTACGTACTGTTATGGGTTGAATCACCCCCAACTCTTGTATAGAAGACGCTAGTTCTCTTATAGCTTCTTCTTTAAATTGTGTTCGAGGCTGAAATGGATTGACTTCTATTAAAGCTAATTCGAGTGCAATAATAGTTCCTACCTGATGGTTGTTGCTTGTACTTCCAACAGTTGATGTTTCTTTTTTAGGATCTTGTAATAGAGCAGATAGTCCGCGTCCTAAGGCTTGTTTTTTAATAGCTTTGGCCATTATATTTACTGTTTACTGATGATTTCTTTAGCCAAACTTAAGTAATTTGTAGCACCTTTACTATTTACGTCATAATAAATTATGCTTTCTCCGTGACTAGGGGCTTCACTGAGTCTTACGTTGCGCTGAATAATGGTTTTAAAAACCATGTTTGTAAAGTGGTTTTGAACTTCTTCTACCACTTGGTTAGAAAGTCTCAATCGAGAATCATACATTGTGAGTAATAACCCTTCAATGTCCAATTGTTCGTTATGTATTTTTTGTACACTTTTTATAGTGTTTAGTAGTTTCCCTAAGCCTTCTAGTGCAAAATATTCGCATTGAATTGGGATAATTACGGAGTCTGCGGCAGTTAATGCATTAAGAGTTAATAATCCTAATGACGGCGCGCAATCAATAAGTATATAATCGTATTTGGATTTCACAGATTCAATGGCCTGTTTGAGCATATACTCACGTTTGTCCATATTCACTAATTCAATCTCTATAGCAACCAAATCAATGTGGGCAGGAATGATATCAACGTTTGCAGCAGTTGTTTTTTGGATGGCTTCTTCTGCGGTACAATTGTGTTCTAATAGTTGATAGGTTCCTGGAGCATCTGCCTCTACATCGATCCCAAGACCAGAAGAAGCATTTGCTTGTGGATCAGCATCAATTAACAATACTTTTTTATCTAAAACCCCTAAACAAGCAGCCAGATTAACCGTTGTTGTGGTTTTTCCAACGCCTCCTTTTTGATTTGCTATAGCAATGAGTTTTCCCATTAATGATTTCTTTTTATCATGTAAAAATACAATTAATTACGACGAATAAAAACCAAATTGTTTAAGAATTTAGTCAAGTTTTCAACTGAATTTGAAACGTCTTAATTTAATGTGATCTACTTTATTTTTATTAAAATATATATATAGAAAATTTTTTCTAAACAATCTTGTCTTATATGAAATTCGGTACATCCATACATCGCTATGTAAATAATTATATACCAGCCCTAATTGGGAAATAACTTTATTTTTTGAACACCCAATAAGTTTGTAATAGTTTTTATCTTCTAATGAAAACGTTTTAACAGTTTCTAAATTTTCATCTTTAATAGAACACTTAATTGAAATTCCATCTTCAGTTTCTTTTAAAATTTGAGGTATTTTTTTTCCTAAAGAACTTTGTTTAATCGAAGTTTTCTTATTCATAATTTCTTGTGATAGATTGAGGTAGTTGGTTGCGCCTTCGCAATTGATTTTATAATTAAAAACGCTCGTTCCAAAACTAGGAGCTTCGCTTAAACTTACGTTTCTTTTGATGATTGTTTTAAGTATTAAATCCTTAAAATGAGTTTTTAATTCATTAATAACATGGCTATTATGACTCAGTCGGTTGTCATACATTGTCATTAGAATACCTTCAATTGTTAAATTTGAATTGAAAGATTTTTTGACTCTTTTAATAGTAGATAGTAGCCTTCTAAGTCCATCTAATGCATAAAATTCACACTGAACAGGTATGATGATGGAGTCTGCTGCAACAAAAGAATTTAATGTGAGATACCCTAAAGATGGGGAGCAATCAATAATTATAAAATCAAATTCGTTTTTAACTGTTTCTAAAGCTGTTTTTAATTGATTTAAATTTTGGTGTTTAATATTGATTTCAATTTCGGCGAGTTTTATAGATCCAGGAATGATTTTTAAGTTTGGGCTGTGTGTATCTAAAACACATAATTGCGTCTTTATATCTCCTTCAAATAGATTTACAATAGAGTAGGCTTCATTTTTTGTTAGAATCCCTATCCCTGAAGTTGCATTAGCTTGCGGGTCGGCATCTATAAGCAAAACCTTTTGTTCTAAAATGCCAAGAGCACTAGAAAGATTAATAGCAGTTGTTGTTTTACCAACGCCTCCTTTTTGATTTGCAATTGCTATGATTTTTGATAGCGGCATATGAGATTTGGGCTTTCATTTGCAACTTACTTATCGGTTGATTTTGGTCAATAATCGTATAAATATAATTAATTTATTAATATATCCAACACAGTTATAGCAGTTTCACTGATTTTAGTACCTGGACCAAAAACAGCAACGGTCCCTGCATCAAACAGAAATTGATAATCTTGTTTTGGAACTACCCCCCCCACAATCACCATAATATCTTCACGACCGTATGACCTTAGAGCTTCAATAACTTTAGGAACGAGAGTTTTATGACCTCCTGCTAAAGAAGATACGCCCAAAATGTGTACATCGTTTTCAACCGCTTGTTTAGCAGCTTCTTCTGCCGTTTGAAATAGAGGACCAATATCAACGTCAAAGCCCAAATCGGCATATCCAGTCGCAACTACTTTTGCTCCACGATCATGACCATCTTGCCCCATTTTTGTAATCATTATTCTTGGACGACGTCCTTCTGAACTCGCAAATTGATTGGCCAATTGCTTGGCTTTTTCAAAAGAGAGATCATTTTTTATTTCTTTACTATACACACCTGAAAATGTTTTTATTTCTGCTTTATAACGACCAAAGACTTCTTCTAGTGCTTTGCTTATTTCTCCAAGTGTAGCACGAAGTCTGGCGGCTTCTACCGCTAAAGCTAATAAATTTTCAGTTCCACTAGCTGCTGCTTTGGTTATTTTTTCTAAAACCAGCTTTACTTTTTTAGAATCGCGCTGTGTTTTAGTGTGGTTTAACCGCTCCAATTGTTGAGACCTAACAAGTTCGTTGTCAACTTCTAATATGTGTAATGCATCTTCATTTTCTAGCTTAAACTGATTGACTCCTACTATTATATCTTGTCCAGAATCAATACGTGCCTGTTTGCGAGCCGCTGCTTCTTCAATTCTAAGTTTAGGTACTCCCGATTTGATGGCTTTTGTCATGCCTCCTAAAGCTTCTACTTCTTCAATATGACTCCATGCTTTCTCGGCGATTTCTTGGGTTAATTTTTCAACATAATAACTACCTGCCCAAGGATCTACGGTTTTGGTAATATTGGTTTCTTTTTGAAGGTATAGTTGGGTGTTTCTAGCTATTCTAGCTGAAAAATCTGTAGGCAATGCAATTGCTTCGTCTAAAGCATTTGTATGTAAGCTTTGAGTGCCACCAAAAATTGCGGCCGTAGCTTCAACACAGGTGCGAGCGACGTTATTAAAAGGATCCTGCTCTGTCAAGCTCCATCCACTCGTTTGACAATGGGTTCTTAATGCTAAAGATTTTGGGTTTTCAGGATTGAATTTTTGAACAATTTTCGCCCATAACATACGTGCTGCACGAAGTTTTGCTATTTCCATAAAGTGATTCATCCCAATACCCCAGAAAAAAGATAATCGTGGGGCAAAAGTGTCTATTTCTAAACCAGCATCCAATCCTTTACGAATGTATTCTAGTCCATTGGCTAAGGAATAAGCAAGCTCTATATCGGCACTTGCGCCTGCCTCCTGCATATGGTAGCCAGATATACTAATACTATTAAACTTAGGCATATTTTTACTTGTGAACTCAAAGATGTCAGAAACTATTTTCATGGAAGCTTCAGGAGGGTAGATATAGGTGTTTCGCACCATAAATTCTTTTAGTATATCGTTTTGAATAGTTCCACTTAATTGCTCCATTTGAACCCCTTGTTCTTCAGCAGCTACAATATAAAAAGCCATAATTGGCAAGACCGCTCCGTTCATTGTCATAGAAACACTCATTTGATCTAAAGGAATTTTATCAAACAATAATTTCATGTCTTCAACAGAGTCAATTGCAACTCCTGCTTTGCCAACATCTCCAATAACACGCTCGTGATCACTATCATACCCTCGATGAGTGGGTAAGTCAAATGCGACTGAGAGACCTTTTTGACCTGCCTTTAAATTTCTTTTGTAAAAAGCGTTGCTGTCTTCAGCTGTCGAAAATCCAGCATATTGTCTAATAGTCCATGGTCGCTGCACATACATTGTGCTGTAAGGTCCTCTTAAAAAAGGAGCTGTTCCTGCTCCAAAATTTAGGTGTTCTAGTTCAGTACTGTCTTTTTCAAAGTAAGTTGATTTTATAGCGATGGTTTCCGCGGTATCCAATGATTTTTTTGTTGTGGATTCGATTTTGACTCCATCTAAAACAATATGTTGAACGTTTTTTCTACTCATCTTTCAATCGTTTTTGTTCAATTTCTTCAGAAATTCTTCGTGGAATGATGGGTTCTATTAAAGTTTTTCGTCCTTGCTGCTTTATAAACGGATAGAGTTCTAAATCGGATTTCATTTTATCCAATGAGTTTTGTTGAAAATGAGTACCTAACAGGCCTTCTGTTCCGTCATCGAACATACGCTGTTCTTTTTGCGCATGTTCTTTTAATTTACGTTGAACCATTCCATCTTTAAGAAGTTTTAAAAATCCCCCTTGTTTTTCTAGGTCTTTAAATAAATCTAATGACTTTTGTGCTAATTTTTCTGTCAGTGTTTCAATATAGTAAGTGCCTTGTGTCGGATTGGAAACAGCATCAAAATAACTTTCTTTTTTGAGTATCAATAATTGGTTTCTTGACAACCGATTTCCAAATTCATTATCTTTATGAAACAAATGGTCATAAGGCATATTAATAATAGTATCACTGCTTCCAAGAATAGCACTCATGCATTCGGTGGTTGTTCGCAACATATTGATGTTGTAATCGTATATTGTTTTGTTTCGTTTACTGGGTTGGGTAAGGATATGACAGTCAATTGAAAGACCATAATCCTTTGTAAGACTTTGCCATAAGACTCGTAATGCTTGAAGTTTTGCAATTTCAAAAAAGTAATTACTACCTATAGAAACTTTAAAAACTACAGAGTTGATGGAATTGCCATCAAATAAATTAAGGTATTCGTTGGCATGGGCTAGGGCATAGGCCAGTTGTTGAATCATACTGCCACCTGCATTTTGAAATAGACCCAAATCAACAGAAATAACGCCTTTTAAGTTATCTCCTAAAGAAATTGTTTTTTTTAGTGTATGTAAATCAGTTTTTAAATTTTTAAACCAATTTCCAGATCGAGCCAAGTTTCCGATAGGATCTTGTAAAGTATAAAATGAAGCCTTGTTTTTAAGAGAAAAAGTCTGAAGTTTTTCAATTAGTTTTTCAGAAAGGAATAAAGGTTCAAAATAAATTGACACTTCAGAAGTGTCAATGTTTTTTAAAAGCCCTTCAACTGAAATAGTTTCATTTGGAAGTATAAAATGTAAACTTTCAACTCCGTTGTCAATTAACTCGAGAGCGTGAATATTACTTTTTTCTATGGAATTCACATAAATTGAATGTCCGATTTTCCAGTCTGAAGCATTGTGTTGAATTTGAGGTGCTTTAGAGTATGTGTCAGAATGATAAAAAGGTTTTACATCTATTCCTTCAATAGAATTCCAAACTAAATGGTCATTAAAATCTTTTCCTTTAAGTTCAAACTGAATCTTTTGTTTCCATGCTTTAGCAGAAAGAGATTCAAAATTTTGAAAAAGATTTGACTTACTCATTTTTTTTAATCTTTAAACTATCGGCGTCTTCTATAATATAGACGACTTCATTTTCTTTTTTCATTTTATAATGCTCACGCGCATATTTTTCAATGCCATCAGTTGAATTTAATGTGTTGATTTCTTTTTTATCATTCTCAATCTCCCCATTATAAAACTCAATTTTGGAATTCAAAGCCTCTATGTCATCATTCAGATCCGAGTGAATCAGCCAAGAATTGGCATCAAAAACCACCATCCACACAATATAAACAATTAATATAATAAAGTAAATATTCTTAAAAGGTTTCAAGAGTTTTAAGAAAAGGTTGGACTTCTTTATCATTAGAGTTGTTCGTTTATAATTGATTTCACCACATTGACAGCTACTGTATTGTAGTGATTGTTTGGGATGATAATATCCGCAAAAGCTTTCATCGGCTCAATAAATTGCTGATGCATCGGCTTTAGAGTTGTTTGATAACGCTCTAAAACTTCGTCTAAATCTCTGCCGCGCTCTGCAATATCTCTTTTTAAACGACGCATTAAGCGTTCGTCACTATCTGCATGAACAAATATTTTTATATCAAATAGAGATCGTAATTCGGTATTAGATAAGATCAAAATCCCCTCAACTATCACTACCTTTTTGGGTTTGGTAATTGTGGTTTCTCCAGTACGGTTGTGAGTTTTAAAGGAATATACAGGTTGGTTAATGTTCTCACCTTTTTTTAAGGCTTTTAAATGAGACTCAAGAAGTTCAAAATCTATTGATTTTGGATGGTCAAAATTAATTTTACAACGTTCTTCAAAGGATAAATGAGAGGTATCTTTATAATAAGAATCTTGAGAAATTACTTCAACTTCTCCTGCAGGAAATTCTGATAAAATTTGATTTACTACTGTCGTTTTCCCACTTCCTGTTCCACCACCAATACCAATAATCAACATAACGCACGTTTTTGAATTTCTAACAAAGTTAAGATTATTTTACTGGTTTTTGATTATCAAGGAATAATATTAATTAATCTACATTCTATTGAAAACTGTTAATAACTTCCCGCTATAATTTTATGTAAAACGCCTACTTTTGTATCCTAAATTTGAAATTATGTCTGATACTACAGAGTCCGTAAAATGTTTAATTATTGGTTCTGGTCCTGCCGGTTACACTGCTGCTATCTATGCTGCACGTGCCAATATGTTTCCAGTGTTATATCAAGGTACTCAGCCTGGAGGTCAATTAACTACCACCAATGAGGTCGAGAATTTCCCAGGATATCCCGATGGCATCACAGGTCCTGCTATGATGCTAGAATTACAAGCGCAAGCTGAACGTTTTGGAACAGACGTAAGAGATGGATGGGTAACTAAAGTTGATTTTTCTGGTCCAATTCATAAAGTTTGGATCAATGGTACAAAAGAAATTCATTGTGATACAATTGTGATCTCTACAGGTGCTACGGCCAAGTATTTAGGCTTGGAATCCGAGCAAAAATATTTAAAACTTGGCGGTGGTGTCTCAGCTTGTGCAGTTTGTGATGGGTTCTTTTACAGAAATCAAGAAGTTGTTATTGTTGGAGCAGGGGATTCTGCTTGTGAAGAAGCTCATTATCTATCTAAGCTTTGTACTAAAGTTACGATGTTGGTCCGTCGAGACGAATTTAGAGCCTCTAAAATTATGGCTAATCGTGTAAAGAACACTGAAAATATTGAAATATTATTCAATACAGAAACAGATGAAGTTTTAGGAGATGGACAAGTGGTTACTGGGGTTCGTGCAACAAACAATCAAACAAATGCTGTCACTGAAATTCCTGCTACTGGGTTTTTTGTAGCGATTGGTCATAAACCAAATACCGATATTTTTCAAGGGTTTCTAAACTTAGATGAAACGGGTTATATTATTAACACTCCAGGCTCTTCAAAAACAAACATTGAAGGTGTTTTTGTGAGTGGTGATGCAGCAGACCACGTATACAGACAAGCAGTTACGGCGGCAGGAACTGGTTGTATGGCCGCTTTAGATGCGGAACGTTATTTGGCTTCTAAGGAAGGTTAATTAACGCAACTCAGCACTTAACTCTGATTCAAAACGCTTCTGGATTTTCGACATTATTTTGTCAATTTGAACATCTGTAAGCGTTTTGTTTTTATCTTGTAGTGTGAAGCTAACAGCATAACTTTTTTTGCCTTTGGCTAATTTATCCCCCGTATATACATCAAATAGATTTACATCTTTTAAAAAGTTATTTTCCGTTTGTTTCGCTAATTTAAAGATGCTTTCAAAAGAAACATCTTCATTTATTAATAATGAGAAATCGCGTTTGACTTCTGGATATTTAGAAATGTCTTTAAATTTAATTGTTTGTTGGTTGATGACTTTTAATAAGTTATCCCAATTAAAATCGGCGCAAAACACACTCTGAGAGATTCCAAAATGTTTTAGAGTCGATGTTTTTAAACTTCCAAACTCAACTAAAGGATGTTTTCCAACACTTAGTTGTTGTCCTTCACTAAAAACATCATTGCTCAGTGGGGAACTTTTAAGTTTTTTAATTCCTAAACGTTCAAATACTGCTGTAACCAACCCTTTTAAATAAAAATAATCAACAGCTGTTTCTTGACTATTCCAGCGTTTTTCGGTTTTGTTTCCAGTGACAAAAATAGAAAGGTGATTAAATTCCTCTTTATTGGCTTCAAAATTATGGTAGGTTTTACCAAATTCAAAAAGCTTTAAATCGCTTTGTTGTCTGTTGATGTTAAATGCAATAGATTCCAAACCTGAGAAAATTAAGGATTGGCGCATTACTGATAAATCTGTACTTAGTGGATTTAATATTTTAACCTCATTTGCCTGCTCTAGTAATTCACTAAATGCCGTGTATTTATCGGAAGTCAATGAGTTGTTTAAGATTTCATAAAACCCCTGACCAACGAGTTGATTTGCAATTATATTTTCAATCTTGTAACTTTCAAATTTAGAGGTATTAGAAATGGAAGCATTTAATTTATTGGTATTTTCTATATTGTTGTAACCATAAACTCTAAGGATTTCTTCAATCACATCCACTTCGCGTTGTACATCATTTCTGTATGCAGGGATGGTTAAGCCTAAACCGCTTTCGGTTACATTATTCACCTTTATTTCTAAAGCACTTAGAATACTTTTGATAGTCTCCTTAGGAAGCTCTTCTCCAATAAGTTTATTTGCCTTTTCAAAGGTTAAAAATACTTGAGCATCTTCAATTTTTTTAGGATATTCATCGATCAGGTCACTTGTTATTTTCCCCCCTGCAATTTCGATGATTAATAATGCGGCTCTTTTCAGCGCATATTTAGTAATGTTTGGGTCGATACCACGTTCAAAACGGAAAGAAGCATCTGTGTTGAGTGCATGTCTTTTAGCGGATTTTCGAATGCTTACAGGATTAAAATAAGCACTTTCTAAAAATATTGAATTTGTTTCTTTAGAAACACCGGAATTTTCACCTCCAAAAACTCCTGCAATGCAAAGAGGTTTTTCAGCATCACAAATCATGAGATCTTCCTCATGAAGAGTGCGTTCAACCCCGTCAAGTGTTACAAATTTTGTCCCTGCTTTGACTGTCTTTACGATAATTTTCTTTCCCGATATTCTGTCTGCATCAAAAGCGTGTAAGGGTTGTCCTAAATCATGTAGCACATAGTTTGTAGCATCTACAATATTATTAATAGGATTCAATCCGATGGCTCTGAGTCTATTTTGGAGCCATTGAGGAGAGTCTTTGACAACAATACCCGAAATTGTTAATCCACAATAACGCGGAGATTTTAATTTATCTTCAATGTTAATATCAATTTTAAGACTTCTATCATCTACATGATATGCAGTAACTGAAGGGCTTATAAGTTTTGCATTGATCCCATGTTGAGATAAGCCAGCCATCAAATCTCTAGCTGTTCCATAATGACTCATAGCATCAGCACGGTTTGGAGTTAATCCAATATCAAACACCAAATCATCTTCTATGTCAAAATGTTTTGCTAAGGGACTTCCAATTTCAAGAGAATCCTCTAAAACCATAATTCCTTCATGAGATCCTCCAAGACCTAATTCATCTTCAGCACATAACATCCCGTGACTTTCTTCGCCACGTATTTTACCTTTTTTGATAGTCCAAGCTTCATCTTCTGCAGTATATAGAGTGGTTCCAATAGTTGCTACAGCTACTTTTTGACCAGTAGCTACATTAGGTGCTCCACATACAATTGCCAAAGGCGCATCCGTTCCGATATCGACAGTTGTGATTCTCAATCGATCGGCATTGGGGTGTTGCTCACAGGTGAGAACATGCCCTACAACGATTCCTTGTAATCCGCCTTTTACGGATTGAAAGGATTCTAAACCTTCAACTTCCAAACCTAAGTCTGTAAGGAGCTCAGAGGTTTTTTCTGCAGTCCAGTCAATTTTTATAAATTGTTTTAACCAGTTATACGATATCTTCATTATACGGAGTTATAGCTTTTCAGCAAATATAAAATAAAGGGATTAGCTTTCAAATAAAAAGCCCAACCAAAACGGTGGGCTTTTGTAATCTTTTTTAGATTGAAGTGACTATTGACCAGAAAGTTCTTTTACTTCGTTTTCAATCATTTCATAGAATTGATCAATTTTAGGAAGTACAACTACACGTGTGCGTCTATTTTTAGACCGACTCATTGCAGAGTCGTTATCTGTTAAAGGAACATAACTACTGCGTCCAGCTGCAATTAACTGAGCAGGGTTAACACCCATACCTTGTAAGATTCTAATGACAGATGTAGAACGTTTGACACTCAAGTCCCAGTTGTCAACTAAGACACCATTTGAATACGAACGATTGTCCGTATGTCCTTCAATCATCGCTTCAAAATCAGGTTTGTCATTAATGACCTTAGCTACTTTTTCTAAAACTCCTTTGGCTTTTTCGGTGACTACAAAGCTACCACTCTTAAATAATAACTTATCAGCAATGGAAATAAAAACAACTCCTTTCTCTACATTAATTTCGATGTCTGGATCGTCAATTCCAACTGATTTTTTCAAACTAGAAACAATCGCCAATGTAATGCTGTCCTTTTTAGTGATTGCATCTTGTAAACGGTTGATTTTTAAATCTCTCTCTTGAAGACTTTCTAAGGTTTTTTCTAAATTATCAGCTCCTTTAGAAGTCAATAAAGTCATTTGTTCTGTGCTGCTAATCAACGCGTCGTTTGTTTTTCTTAAATCAAACAATTGATCTCTCAGAGCCGTAAGGTTTGCATCTGCAACAGCTTTATCAGACAAACAACTGTTTAGCTTTACAGTGGCTGAGTTTAATAAATCTTCAGTATTTTTTAATTTTTCTTGAGCAGCAACCAATTCTTTGTTTGCGCCACATGAAGCAAGCACCATAAGTGCTGTAACTCCCATTATATAAATTTTCTTCATCTTCATGGTTTTTTATTATAACGTAAAATTAAAAAATTATTGTGGTTAACACTATGATTAACACAACTTTTTATAATTTATTAAAATACTTTTTATTTCGTACAAAATATGACCATACTATTGAGGGGATTTGATGGTGTGATTTTCTAATAGAATGTAGATGTCTAAACTGAAGTAAATAGGGGAGAGCTTTATAAAAGCTTCCGTGAGCTTTAATAATTGCTATCATGTGCTTTGGTTTGGCTTGTAACAAAAAACGAAGCCCTACAATTCCGTCTAAAATTAATCTTAAAAGCACAACAAGCACTAATGATTTGTCTGTGTTTTTAACTAATGTGTAAAGACTATTTCTAAAATTTAAAAAGGTTTTTTTTGGGTCAGAAGATTTTAAACTTGCGGCTCCAACATGGTAAACTGTTGACGTTCCAACGTAAGCCACTGTCAAACCTTTATTTTGCGCACGCCAACAAAGATCAATTTCTTCCATATGGGCAAAAAATTTAGAATCAAATCCTCCTAAATCTTTAAAAGTTTTAGCTCTTATAAAAAGGCAAGCCCCAGAAGCCCAAAATATTTCTTTTTGGTCGTTGTATTGCCCTTTGTCTTCCTCCAAGGATTCAAAAATACGTCCTCTACAATATGGATACCCTAACTGATCGATGAATCCGCCTCCTGCTCCAGCATATTCAAACTTATTTTTATGATGGTAATCTAATATTTTGGGTTGTATGATGACAGTGTTTACTTCAGTTTTGAAGGTGTCTATTATTGGGTTTAACCAGTTTTCAGTTACTTCAATGTCGGAGTTTAATAAGCAATAAACATCCGTATCAATTTGTTTTAAACCTTCATTATAACCACCAGCATAACCAGAATTATGTTCAAGTTTAATACAATTAACAGAAGGAAATTGTGTTTCTATATATGAGACCGAAGTATCTGTAGAGGCATTGTCAATGACGTATATGGTGTGCCCATCAGCGAAGTTAACCACAGAAGGTAGAAAGGTTTCTAACAGTTGCTGCCCATTCCAATTTAGTATGACAATTGCAAGTTTCAAATTTCTTTGGAGTTATACTTTGGAAGAGCTTCTAAAAACTCAAAACTTTCCGAATCGTGATTCATAATGCAAAAATAATGATTTAATCCGTTAGTGACCATGAGAAAAGGTGCTTTTAGTTTGAGGTTGTAACGTGCGATTTGATCAAAAACTCCTTGAGATATTTTAACTTTGGGTGCTTTACATTCTACAAGAAGTATTAAACTTCCATCAGAATTGAATACTACAATATCATATCGTTTTTTAAGCCCATTTATAAGCAGTTCTTTTTCTACATTAATCAGTGAAATAGGATAGTTTTTTTCATGTATTAAATATTGAACACAATGTTGACGTACCCATTCTTCGGGCTGAAGTACCACAAATTTTTTACGTATAACATCAAATATATGAGTATTATTTTCGCTATTTTTGAGCCTGAACGAATATGTAGGAAAATTTAAATTTTGCACTCTACAAATTTGGTAATTTTTTTTGAATGAATACTACGAACCAGCTGTTAACTGACATTAAAGAAGGTAAAATTGCTCCCATTTATTTTTTAATGGGTGAGGAAGCCTATTATATCGATGTCATTTCTGACTATATTGAATCCCGTGTGTTGGCGGAAGAAGAGAAAGGGTTCAATCAGATGGTACTTTATGGAAAAGATGTATCCGTTCAAGATATTGTATCCAATGCAAAGCGGTATCCAATGATGGCTGAACGGCAAGTAATTATTGTGAAGGAAGCTCAAAATCTTATCAAAACAATTGAACAGCTTGCAGACTATGCCAAAAATCCGCAACCTACAACAGTCTTGGTTTTTAATTATAAATATAAAACGTTAGATAAACGGAAAGCTCTTTATAAAACACTTTCAAAGTCAGCCGTTGTTTTTGAAAGTAAAAAAATATATGAAGATAAAATCCCAAGTTGGATTCAAAGTTTTTTAAGATCAAAACAGATTTCGATTACTCCAAAAGCGGCCCTTATGCTTACGGAGTTTTTAGGTAATGATTTGAGTAAGATTGCCAATGAACTCAATAAATTAGAAATTGTGATAGGTGCTCAAAAAGAGATTACGCCAGAATTGATTGAAGAAAATATTGGAATTTCTAAAGATTTCAACAACTTTGAATTACAAAAGGCATTGGGGAATTTGGATCACAAAAAGGCATATCAAATCGTCCATTATTTTGCTCAAAACTCAAAACAACATCCATTTGTGTTGACCATATCGATCTTATATATGTATTTTACAAAATTGATGACCTTGCATACAGTTCGCGATCGAAACCCAGGCACAGTTGCAAAAGCATTAGGAGTTAATCCGTATTTTGTAAATGATTACATTACTGTATCTCGAAATTTTCCAATGAAACGAATCAGTGGGGTATTAGAGACATTAAGAACGTACGATACTAAAAGTAAAGGTGTTGGGGCCAATCTTTCTCCAAAAGACTTGTATAATGAGTTGATTTATAACATTCTTAAATAACAAGTTGAGATCTCATAATCATCAGTTTATTAGTTTTCTCAACAGTAGCAGCCACAAGAGATTCTAAATCATTTCTGACAAGATCAATAGGAACCTTGTTAATTAAGATTCGATTGTGAAAAACCCACATGACGGTTTTTGAAATACGTCCTTTATGTTGTGTTGTGGAATACCAAGAATCTATTAGTACTTGTTTCCAAACTCTGCTTGGTGCCTTGGTGAGTTCAAAAGGAATTTGATACAGTATAACAGGTGAGTCTTGACTAATTGTAATATCAGTGATAAGCATTCGTCTTAGACTGATGTATTCAGGAGTAAGTAATCGAAAAATTCGATCTGTAGGTGTGTTCATAATAAAGCAATTTGGGATTTGCTTTTATAAAGATATGAAAAAAAAATTAAAAAGGTAAGTTTTGACTAATTTCAACAATTTTTTTTTGCAAAAATAGCGGCTCCAATAATTCCTGCGTTATTTTTTAATTCCGCAGCTTTGATAGGGGTTTGAATATCTATGTAAGGTTTGAATTTATCCATCTTTTTACTCACGCCACCTCCAATGATAATAAGGTCGGGGTTAAAGGTGTTTTCAACGTGCTTTAAAAAGAAATTGACGCGCTTACCCCATGTTTTAAAACTCCAATCTTCACGTTTACGAGCCGAATCAGCAGCGAATAACTCCATAATATCTCCTTTGCGACCATACATTCGACCTAATTCAAAATTAGATAATAATTGACCATTAAAAAACACTCCAGAACCAATACCGGTTCCTAACGTAATTGTAATTACTAAGCCCATTTGGTTTTTTCCAATTCCAAATTCCATCACGCCCATAGCGGCAGCATCAGCATCATTTACAATATAAAAATCATTACCAGTTTTAGATTTAAACAACTCATCTACTTGTGTAAATTGCCACGACTTATCGAGATTGCCGTATTGCATCGCCTTGCCATTTTTGATAACTGTCGGAAACGAAATCCCAACAGGTCCATTCCATTCAAAAGAATCTATTAGAGTTTTTAGTTCATTGGCGACACTTTCTGGAGTGGCTGGTTTTGGAGTGGGTACTCTTAGTCGCTCACTCAAAAGATCTCCTGTTTCGCTATCCACAATAGCCCCTTTCATTCCTGTACCACCAATGTCTATTCCTAAAATTTGCATAAGATTTATTTTTAAAGATCTGTAATATCCTTCAGTTGAACGCTGAAATCATATTGTAAATCTTCGTGTAATTTAATTATTTTTTTCTCAATGCTTTCCACTTGTCGTAAATAAATATTAGTAAGGGTCACATTGTTGTTTATTGAAGGTTTGAATGTTTTTAGTTTGTAACAATAATAGAGTAGGAGCTCAATTTCGGTTTCTTTTTTGTTAGAGTAACGGGCATGTTTTTTAAGCATCCGTAAAATTTTACGCACACTTTTTTTGATATAAAAATAGCTTTTGGTATTGATTTCTTCAAATAATAAATCTGCTGTTTCTTTAATGCCTTCAATGTAATAGGCTTCATCTTCCGATTCAAAAAGTAAATAAGTGAGAAGCTCTTTGTTTTCTAATTTGAAACGTGCCAATCGCAGGCAGAGCGTTTTTAAATGCTCAGGATCTAAGGTTTCTAATTCTTTTTTGAGTTGTACAACAGTGGCTGCTTTCATAGCGATTGTAATGATACAAATTTTATAGAAACAACGCAAGTTGGGAAACCTAAAGTCGGAGTCCTGTTTTTATTTAATAAACCCTAGATTATTTAATCTCAATTTTTGCTCCCAAAAATTTAGGTTCAACTCCAAACATCACATCCAAAAAAGCTTTTGTCCTTGCAAAGTACTCTCTAAAGCGTGTTTTAAAGCCATATTTCCCACTTAAATCTCTCGCATTATAACCTATTGCTGAAATTCCGTTTTTTTCAGCAAGGTAGATTGCACGTTCGTTATGAAACTTTTGTGAAATAATAGTAATACTTAATTGTCCAAACACCTCTTTTGATCTTATCACTGAATCTAACGTTCTAAATCCAGCATAATCAAGAAAAATTGAATGTTCAGGAATTCCGTTTTTTATCAACTCATTTTTAAACTCAGTAGGTTCATCGTAGTTTTCAGTTCCGTTGTCACCACTAACCAGTATAAACTCAATTTTACCTTTTTTAAAAAGCTCCACGGCAGCATCTACTCTGTATTTAAAGTAATAATTAATTCGACCATTCTTTAAAACTTTTGAGGTTCCAAGCAAAAGTCCCACTTTGTTTTTTGTAATTACAGAAGAATCTGAAAACGTCTTGTTCGCCGCACTTTTTTTTACAGAATAATTAGCTTTAAGCATCAAAATAGTTGTCGTTATAAAAATGAGTATTACCATCTTTTTCTTTTTTTTTATACGTTTTCTCATCTTTAGATTGTTTGATCGTTCATTTAAAGTACGTTTAATATTTTTTTAGATGTTTCTTTAACGTTTCATAACTATCTTGACATTCTTTTAAATCTGAGGACGATAACGTTGTAAACAAATCACTAATAGGAATTAAAAAATTATGCAATTGATTGTGTGCTTCTCCTTTCATGGTGCATTTTTCAAAAACCTTTGAAAATTCTAATATTAAATGTTCTGTAAGTAATTCGTAGGCTTTTAAAGACGATTTATTTGTGAAGTTATTCATAATCTCTTTCATATTATTAATGCCCTCTGTTGTTTCTGGATTTGCATTCCAACGTTTTCCTTTGTTTAGAGTTATTGTATTTTTTGAAGACAGATGAAGTTCATCTGTTTTTTCTGTTATTTCAATTTGAGTTTCGTCCTGTATATTTTTTGATTGTTTTTTACAGGAACAGTTGAAAGCGATTGCTAGAACCAGTGTTGCTTTAAGGATTATAGTACTCATTTGACTTCGTTTTCTTATCTAATAGTTCTCTAAAATGAGTACAAAAAAGTTCTTATGTACAAGTTTTAGAGTAATATAATAGCTTAAAAAAAATAAAACTGGTTATGAAGAAAAGCGTTGGGGCTTCACTACGATATAAATATATAAAATAAATCGATACACTTTCAAATAATTGTATTTTTGCGCCTTTATGGATTCAATCACTCAAATTGTATTAGGCGCCGCTTGTGGCGAAGCTGTTCTCGGAAAAAAAATTGGTAATCGCGCTTTGTTGTTTGGAGCTATTGGAGGCACCATTCCAGATTTGGATGTCTTTGTTGGAAAATGGCTTTTCAATAACGAAATTGATGCGATGGCATTTCATCGGGGGTTTATGCATTCCTTTCTCTTTGCCATTCTGGCGGCTATTGGATTTGGTATGCTCGTCTTTTGGATTTATAACCGAGGGAAACGTTTTGGAATGACCACTCGAAACCAATGGATGTGGTTATTTTTCGCCTCAATCTTCACCCATCCTATACTAGATTCATTCACCGCCTATGGGACGCAATTATTTGCACCTTTTTCAGACTACAGAGTCGCATTTAATAATATCGCAGTAGCCGATCCATTGTATACACTCCCTTTTTTAATCGCCTTAATTATCATGATGTGTTTCAACCGTGCTTCGACTAAGCGTAGCTTGTTTCTTAAAATTGGGTTGGGAATCAGTTCTTTATATATGTTATTCACCTTCGTAAATAAATACCATGTTCATGGTGTTTACAAGCAATCGTTGGAGGATCAACAAATGAATTATGTGCGTTTTCAAACACAGCCTACAATCCTAAATAATATTTTATGGTATGGCATTGCTGAAACTTCAGATGCTTACTTTGTCGGGTTTTATTCAATTTTAGATACAAAACCGACCGTTAGTAAATGGCATAAACTTCCTAAAAATCATGAACTGATACAAGGGATGTCCAAGGATTTAAAAACCCTAGCTTGGTTTAGTAGCGGCTACTATAACTTGACTGAAACGGATACTCCAGACACCTTTTTATTCAAAGATTTACGCTACCCACTCATGAATGAAAACGACCCAAACTCCTCGGTTTTTAAATTCACTATTACTAAAACCGACGACCGTTGGGAAGCTGCACCCTTTTATGCTTCTGACGTAAATAAAGGGGATTTAGATGCTTTTTGGACCCGTCTAAAAGGAATTTAAGATAAGACCCCGACAGATTTCATACAAGATTTCATCAGTTGATACGTCCGTTCAATATCATTGTCCAGCCCAATAGAAAATCGAATTAGACCTTCACTTAGTCCCATTTCTTTTTGTTCATCTTCTTGAATTTCAGAAGATGTGGAGCTTCCTGGAGCACTAAATAAAGTTTTGTAAAACCCTAAACTTACAGCTAAATAGCCTAGGTTTTCTTTTTGCATTAATTCCATTAACGCATTGGCTTTTTCTAAACTTCCAGTATCAATCGTCATCATGCCACCAAATCCGTATTCAGGATTCATCATCTGTTTAAAAATTTTATGTGATGGATGTGATTCTAACCCAGGGTAAACGGTGGTGACACCATCATTTTCAAATTTTTCAGATAAATAAAGCGCATTCATACTGTGTTGTTTCATACGAATGTGAAGCGTTCTAAGGTTTTTTAATATTGAAGATGCCGGACGGCTGTCCATTGTAGATCCAAACAACATAGCAGCTCCATCAATGACACTTCTTAAATTGTCAATCATTTCTTGAGTACCACAAACAACACCCCCAATTGTATCAGAAGTTCCATTGATAAATTTAGTTAAACTATGAATTACAATGTCAGCACCTAATTTGCTTGGGGAAATAGACAACGGTGAAAAGGTATTATCGACCACCAATTGTAAATTGTGTTTTTTAGCGAGAGCTGCCAATCCAGCAATATCAGCTACTTCTAAAAGAGGATTGCTCACAGACTCGCAATAAAGGACTTTAGTTTTAGAGTTGATGGCTGCTTCAACACTTTCTAGTTTTGTAATATCCACAAAGCTTGTTTGTATATTTAGCTTGGGAGCGAAGTTTTTTAGAAAAGCATAAGTTCCACCATAAATCGTACGACTCGACACCACATGATCACCAGCACCACAAAGTTGCATAAGTACTGCTGTAATGGCACCCATTCCAGAACCAAACACATTGGCAGTTTCAGTACCTTCCAAAGCCGCTAAGGCTTCGCCCAAGTATAAGTTTGACGGAGTCGTGTGTCGTGCATACAGGTGACAGCCTTCAGTGTTGCCTTCAAAAGTATCTGACATTGTTTTGGCAGAGAAAAAAGTAAAGGTTGTTGCATCTGAAATAGAAGGGTTCACGCCTCCAAATTCACCAAAATATTGTAAATCTTGTATGCTGTCTGCGGGTTTAAAAGCCATAATTGATTGGTTTAATTTTTTCTCAAATTTCAATCTTTTTAGAATTAAAAACAACAACTTTATTTATTTTCAATAAATAAAACTAATTTTTAGTATAAATATAGATAATAAATTTATATTTTTGATTAAAACAATTTTTAACCAGAAATTTATCCAAAATGAAATTAGATTCCATAGATACTCAATTGCTAAACTTTCTTCAAAAAGATGCAAAACAAACCAATAAAGAATTGGCATCAAAACTTGATATGTCGGTAACAGCTGTGTATGAACGCATCAAAAAACTTGAAAAAGCTGGGGTAATTGATCACTATGTCGCCTTACTTAATAAAGAAAGTATTGGAAGGGCTTTTGTGGCATTTTGTCATATCAAACTCGTAAAACATTCTCAAGAATTGGTCAATCAATTTGAAAAAGAAGTCGCCACTATAGACGAAGTTCTGGAAGTTTACCATTTGAGTGGGGATTATGATTACTTGCTTAAAGTACACGTGAAAGATATGGAGTCATTTCGGAAATTCATGGTCAATAAACTTACTAATATAGACCATATAGGTAGTAGTAATAGTATGTTTGTGATATCTGAAGTTAAACATACGACCGCCGTAAATATTTAGACATCAAATTATTCTTCCATTGAATATATGTTTGTACTTTTGTATTAAATTTAAAAAATAAATTATTATGAAATCATATGATGTTGCTATCATAGGATCTGGTCCTGGCGGATACGTCGCTGCCATTCGTTGTGCACAGTTAGGAATGAAAACTGCAATTATTGAAAAATATTCAACTTTAGGTGGCACTTGTTTAAATGTAGGATGTATTCCAAGTAAAGCGTTGTTAGATTCTTCTCATCATTACGAAGATGCTGTTAAGCATTTTGAAGCGCATGGTATTGATATTCCTGGCGAGATCAAAGTCAATCTTGAAAAAATGATTGGTCGAAAACAAGCGGTTGTAGATCAAACGACTGGAGGAATTGATTTTCTAATGACCAAAAATAAAATTGATGTCTATCACGGAATGGGAGCTTTTAAAGATGCGACTCATATTACTATTAGTGGAGATTCCAATGATGAAATTGAAGCCAAGTACAGTATTATTGCAACGGGAAGTAAACCTACAAGTCTGCCATTTGCAACGGTAGATAAAGAGCGTATTATTACATCAACAGAAGCATTAAAATTAAAAGAAATTCCTAAACACTTAATCATTATTGGTGGTGGTGTAATTGGATTGGAACTTGGACAGGTATACAAACGACTAGGGTCGGAGGTAACTGTTATTGAATATATGGACCGTATCATCCCTACAATGGATGCTGGACTCTCTAAAGAATTAAACAAAGTCTTTAGAAAACAAAAATTTAATATTAACGTCTCTCATAAAGTTACGGATGTTTCACGTCTTGATAATGAAGTGACTGTAAAAGCAGAAAACAAAAAAGGTGAGCTCGTAGAATTTAAAGGAGATTATTGTTTAGTTTCTGTTGGAAGAAGTCCTTATACAGCAGGTTTAAATGCGGAATCTGCAGGGGTAAAACTGACAGATCGAGGTCAGGTAGAAGTGAACCAGCATTTACAAACCTCCGCATCTAATATTTATGCTATTGGTGATGTTGTCAAAGGGGCAATGTTAGCACATAAAGCAGAAGAAGAAGGAGTATTTGTTGCGGAAACTATTGCGGGTCAAAAACCACATATTGATTATAACTTAATTCCAGGTGTCGTTTACACATGGCCTGAAGTTGCTTCTGTTGGAAAAACAGAAGAACAACTCAAGGAACAAGGAGTTGCTTACAAATCAGGGCAATTTCCAATGCGTGCTTTGGGTCGTAGTCGTGCAAGTATGGATTTGGATGGATTTGTAAAAATCTTAGCGGACCAAACAACAGATGAAGTCTTAGGAGTTCATATGATTGGTGCACGTTGTGCAGATTTAATTGCTGAAGCCGTTGTCGCTATGGAGTTTAGAGCCTCTGCTGAAGATATCTCTAGAATGTCTCATGCACATCCAACATTTTCAGAAGCCATCAAAGAAGCTGCTCTCGCAGCAACTGAAGACCGCGCGTTACATATCTAAGTTCAAAATTAAACCTTACTTATAGCCCTCCATTTTGGAGGGCTTTTTTTTGTCTTTATTTTAATATTTTTTGTTTTAACTTCTAAAAGTTATTAAATTTTATTATATTTAACTAGTTGATTAACAGAGTTTTGACTAATGTTTTTATGACATAGTTAAACAAAATTATTAATAACAGGTTGGTTACTTTTTTAAGTCATCAATAATAACACCCAACTTTAACTTTGAATGATTCTTATTTACCATACAAACTAACGGATGAAGTGCTAGTGGAATTAATTGTCAGTTCAAAAGATCCTCTGCTTTTTAAGGTTTTATATGAACGTTATGTATTAATGGTATTTAATAAGTGTTTGAGTTTTTCAAAAAACAGTCAAGAAGCTGAAGATATTTGTCAGGATATTTTCCTGAAATTATTAGTTAAAATTCACAGTTTTAAAGGAGCTTCAAAGTTTTCAACTTGGTTATATTCCTTTACTTATAACCATTGTGTGAATTATTACCATCGAAATAAGTTTAAGAAGTTTGAAAAAAACGCATCAAATATTGAGCAGATGTGTGATGAAGTTATATCCCAAGCAAGTGAGGAAGACCTTAGCAGGTTATTAAAATTAGAAAAATTGAGTGAAGCATTGGAACTAATCCCTTCAGAAGACAAGCAAATTTTAATGTCAAAGTATCAAGATTTTAAAAGTATTAAAGAACTGATGGAACTTCACAATGCAGGAGAGAGTGCTATTAAAATGAGACTAAAACGCGCCAAAGAAAAACTCTTAGGAGTTTACAATGTTGTGTATTGTCAAGCTGCCCTCTAAACCTTATTTTTTATTTCGCTTGTTATAATTTTTATCCCCTCTAGTTTTTGGTTTTTTGTACTTTTTAGCGATGATAAATTTGTAAGAACCTCCTAAATTTTCTTTTTTATTTTTGTCTTTTTTCTCGTGAAAAGCGGGTCCGGGTGCATCCTCATCTCTTAGTTTGTGAGGATTGTAAGGCTCCTTCATTTGTGGGCGCTCTTCTTCGATCAGTTCTTTAGAGATTTCTACAACCTCCGGGATATCTAAAGTTTCAATTTTCATTTGCATTAAAGCTTCGATGGCGTCTTTAGAATCGATTTCATCAACTTTAGAAAGTAAAATACTTGTACCTTTTCGTTTTGCACGTCCTGTTCGTCCAATTCGATGCATATAATTTTCAGGATATTCAGGCGTATCAAAATTAATCACATGCGATACATCATCAATATCCAATCCACGGGCCATGACATCTGTTGCCACTAAAATTCTGTTGAATCCCTCTCTAAATTGTTCAATACTTCTCAAACGGTAATTCTGAGTTTTATTGGAATGGATCACACAACAGTCATCATTGAAAACTTCTTCAAGAGATTCAAAAAGACGATCCGCCATTCGTTTGTTTGAAACAAAAATAAGGACACGATGGAATACATCACGTTCTTCCATTAGGTACCGGATTAAATTTACTTTTGTGTAGTAATTTGGAACATCGTATCGAAATTGCATGATATTTTCAAGAGGAGTTCCAGAAATTGCCACTGAAATTCGTTCAGGATTGATAAAAAAATCGGTAATCAAAGCATCAACATCTGCAGTCATTGTAGCCGAAAACATAATATTTTGTCGGCGTTCAGGAAGCAAATCAAAAATATTTATCAATTGGTGTCTAAACCCTAAATCGAGCATCACATCCACTTCATCAATGACCAGTTTCTGAATGCTTTTAAGTTGAAGTACCCGGCTTAATGCGAGGTCATATAAACGTCCAGGAGTTGCCACAAGAATGTCAATTCCCTCTGCTATTTGTTGTTTTTGAGTGTTGATATTGGTCCCGCCATAAACTCCTAAAACACGATTGTTTGTATATACGTTTAATTCATTTAAGGAGTCCACGACCTGAACAACAAGTTCTCTAGTAGGGACTAAAATTAATATTCGAGGGTTTTCTTGCGTCGAATAGGTTAGGTTTCTTACAAGAGGTAAGGAGTAAGCCAATGTTTTACCAGTTCCTGTTTGGGCAATCCCAACCACATCTTTCCCAGAACAGATGACGCTAAAAGCAGCTTCCTGAATAGGTGTGGGTTCAATAAATCCTAAATCCTCAAGCGCATTGCTAAGGGGTGAGGTCAATTTAAAGTCTTCGAAAGATAACATTGGAAATAATTTTGCCTCAAAGGTAAGGTATTCTTGTAAAGTGACGATTTATTATTTAGAACTGATTAACTTTGTATTGAAAATAATCAATCATTGCGAGACCATAAACAAATTACACTCCGTTCGGTAGAAGGATTTAAAACTCAGTTATTAGCTTGGGCGCAACAATTTGAAGACATTGTTTGGCTGGATTCTAACAAGTACAAACATCCCCACAGTAGCTATGATTCTATCTTAGCAGTGGATGCTTTTACAGGAATTCAGACCGATTATATAGACGGTTTTAAAAAATTAAACGAATACCAATCCATTACAAATGATTGGATTTTTGGGTACCTTTCATATGATTTAAAAAATGATACGGAACCTTTAAGTTCACAAAACTTTGATGGTCTTGATTTTCCAGATTTATATTTTTTTCAACCGAAACGTTTATTTTTATTTAAAGACGATCGACTAACCATCAGATATCTAAATTTTGTTTCTGACGAAGTTGATACTGATCTTGAATCGATTGAAACGTTTTCTCTTCAAAACGATCCTTCTCATAAAAATAACATTCAAATTGAATCTCGAATTTCTAAAAAACAGTACATAAATAAGGTGAGTAGCCTCTTGTCTCATATTCATCGAGGTGATATTTATGAGGCTAATTTTTGTCAAGAATTTTACGCACAAGCAAAACTAAATGCATTGGAAACGTATTTTAAACTCAATAAAATTGCTCAGGCACCGTTTTCAACATTTCTTAAAAATGGAGATAAATTTTTATTATCATCCTCACCAGAACGCTTTCTAAAAAAAGAAGGCTTAGACATTACTTCTCAGCCTATAAAGGGTACCACTAAGCGGTCAGAACATCCAGAAAAAGATGAGCACTTAAAAACAGTTTTAGAAAGCGACCCTAAAGAACGGAGTGAGAATATTATGATTGTAGATTTAGTACGGAACGACCTGTCAAAAATCGCTCAAAAAGGAACCGTTAACGTTACAGAGCTTTGTCAAATACATAGTTTTAAACAGGTTCATCACTTGATTTCTACAGTCCAAGCAAAAGCATTACCCACCATTTCCCCTGTGAATATCATTGCTGCTACTTTTCCAATGGGAAGCATGACTGGGGCTCCAAAAATCTCGGCCATGAAAATTATTGAGGCTCTCGAAAACACCAAAAGAGGCCTTTATTCTGGGGGCGTTGGATACTTTACTCCGAATGGGGATTTTGATTTTAATGTGGTGATTCGAAGCATATTGTACAACGCCTCCAAGTCTTATCTTTCATTTTCTGTTGGAAGTGCAATCACTTCAAAAAGTACACCCGAAAACGAGTTTGAGGAATGTCTTGTGAAAGCTAAAGCAATGCGTAGTGTTTTGGAGAATTAATTTGTAGTTTTGTCTCATGTTAAAAGCCTTTCTTCATCTTTTAGACACTCGTTTTTCTTTTTTAAAGGAAACTCCTTTATTACTTGCGGTTTCAGGGGGGATAGATAGTATGGTTTTAATTGATTTGTGTCAAAAATCTGCTTTAAATATTTCATTAGCACACTGTAATTTTAAGCTTAGAGCCGATGAAAGTGATGCCGATGAACATTTTATTGGAAAAATTGCAAAAACTCACAGTTTAGACGTTTTTTCAACCTCTTTTGAAACGGAAACGTTTGCAAAAACAACCAAGCAATCTATTCAAATGGCTGCACGTCAATTGCGTTATGAATGGTTTGAAACATTAGCAAATAAGAATGGTTTTGATTATATTTTAACAGCCCATCATGCCGATGATAATTTAGAAACAGTTCTTATTAATTTATCTCGTGGTACAGGGTTAGATGGACTCACAGGAATTCCTGAAATTAATGGCTCTGTTGTACGCCCGATGTTAGGGTTTTCAAGAGAAGATATTTATGATTTTGCAATCAATCAAAAGATTTCATGGCGTGAAGACAGCTCCAATAAAAGCACTAAGTATTTACGTAATAATTTAAGGCTTACAATCATTCCACTTCTAAAACAATTAAACCCTTCATTTATTGAAAGTTTCCAAACGACTCAAAATCATTTAAAAGATACACAGTCTATTTTGGAGGATTATATGTTGGAAGTAGAGGACAGGGTCATTGAATCCATTGATGAAAATCAAATTGTTTATAATATAGACAGTCTTCAATCTTTAAATAATCCAAAAGCATATTTATACCAATTGTTGAAAGCATATAATTTCTCGGACTGGTCACAAATAGCAGCCCTTTTAGATGCACAATCCGGAAAACAAATTACATCTGTGACGCATCGTTTACTTAAAAACAGGTCTCAGTTGATTTTAAGTCCTCTTGATACTTCTTCAAAAGTTTCAATTTCTATTGAAGCTTCTGATGAAATTGTTCAAATTCCATTCCAACCGTATAATTTAAAAGTTGACATAAGTACTTCTTTAGAAGTACCTACTAATGATCATGTGTATTTAGATTTTGAGTTGTTACAATTTCCTTTGCGATTGGGTAACTGGAGTCATGGAGATTATTTTTATCCCTCAGGAATGAATGGAAAAAAGAAGCTGAGCAAATACTTTAAAGATGAAAAACTCTCATTATTAGAAAAAGAAAATACAGACGTCATATACAGCGGTGAAGACGTTGTTTGGATTGTTGGAAAGCGAGCTGATCAACGGTTTATAGCGACGAAATCAAGTAAACAAATTTTAAAACTATCAATAGAACACAATGCCCATAGTCAAGAGTAATTTTAAGGCACATTTTAGATTTCGAAGTGGATTTATTTCCACTGTATATTCGGGCTTGATTCGACGATTAAAAATTAAGCAATTTAGAGAACGTATCATTCTTAGGGATAAAGATTTTATTGATTTGGATTGGAGTTACAGTCCGACTCCTTCAAAATCAGTGATTATTCTCTTTCATGGTTTAGAAGGGCATGGGCAACGTCCTTATATTACTGGTGCTGCCTTGCATTTTAATGAACAAAACATAGATGCAATTTGTGTTAATTTTCGTTGTTGTAGTGGCGAACTAAACAAGTATTACACGACCTATCATTCAGGTAAAACAGATGATGTTGAAGACATCGTCAAACATGTAGTTTCTCTTAATAAATACGATTCAATTTTTTTAAAAGGTATAAGTCTTGGTGGTAATATTTTGTTGAAATATTTAGGAGATGGATCAGATGTCCCTACTCAAGTTAAAGCTGCTATGGCGGTTTCTGTTCCTTGTGACCTTTCTGGGTCAGCGAAAGCATTGCATGCTCCAAAAAATTTAGCTTATCATATCAATTTCAAATGGGCTTTGGTCAATCGATTGAAGTTAAAACAAAAACAATTCCCTGAGGCCATCTCAAAAGCAAAAATCAAAACTATTAAAACATTGAATGATTTTGATGAAGTTTATACTTCTCGCGCACACGGATTTGAGGATGCACAAGATTATTATAAAAAATGTAGCAGTCTTCAATTTCTGAATGCTATCAAAACTCCCGTCTTGATTTTAAATGCATTAAACGATTCATTTTTATCGAAAGCTTGTTACCCTTTCAAAGAAGCAGAAATGAATCCAAATATATTTTTAGAAACGCCAAATCGTGGCGGTCATGTTGGTTTTATAAGTCGAAAAGGATATTATTATAATGAAACACGGGCGTTAGACTTCTTTTTAGAACGTAAGTAGTGTCTTGTATATCTTATCTATAGGAAAACCCATCACGTTAAAATAAGAGCCTTCAATTTTAGTAACACCTATTTGTCCAATCCAATCTTGAATCCCATAAGCTCCCGCTTTATCAAGCACCTTAAAGTTATGGATGTAATACCATAGTTCGTCGTCACTTAACTCCTTAAACGTGACCTTTGTAACTGAATTGATGGTTTTTTGTGAGACAATAGATTTAAAACAAACAGAAGTAATCACTTCGTGGGTATGACCACTCAAGGTTTTTAGCATTTCAAAAGCATCGTTGTTGTCTTTCGGTTTCCCGAGTGCTTTGTCTTTGAACCAAACAATTGTATCACTAGTAATAAGGATGTCATTAGGCTTTAACTCATCAACAAACGGCATCGATTTAAGCTGTGCCAAATAATCAGAAATTTCAAAATGTCGAAGCCTGTGAGGATATTCTTCTTTAACTGATTTGATTCTTATTTCAAAATCAAGTCCAAGCCCTTTGATCAACTCCTGTCTTCGGGGGGATGAAGAGGCTAAAATAATATGTTTAGATTTTAAATTATCTGCAAGCATTTTTATGTATTAATCATATTGAGCATCAAATACTTTCATCCAATGACCTTGTACTTTTAGAACTTGTTCTATAATATCTCGCGCCGATCCAGTACCACCATTTTTGTGAGAAATGTATTTTGAAACCGCTTTAACTTCTGGGACAGCATCTTGCGGGCACGTTGGAAGTCCAACGAGTTTCATAGGAGGAATGTCTGGAATATCATCGCCCATATAAACTACATTTTCAGCTTTTAATTGATATTTATCAAATAATTCTTTTAAATGAACAACCTTATCATGTGCGCCTAAACTAATTTCTTTGACTCCTAAACCCTCTAGACGTTTGCGAACACCTTCGTTTTTACCACCAGAAATAATACAAACTAAAAATCCTGCATCAACAGCAGTTTTCAAGGCGAATCCATCTCGAGTACTCATTTTTCGAAGCATTTCGCCTTCAGAAGTTACTAAGACTGAGGAATCCGTGAGTACGCCATCGACATCAAAAATAAATGCTTTTATATCTTTTAAATATTCTTTATAACTTTTTGAATCCATGTGTTTTTTTTATTGATTTTGTAAGTTGTTCATAAATTGATTGGTATTCGGGGTGACTTTCTAAAGTTCTCAAATGATGATTGATGGTTACTTGGTCGTTGCGTTTTGCGGGTCCCGTTTGTGCACTGTATGGTGAAATATCTTGAACTTTTTTAGCCGTCTCTAAAATTAACGGCTTTAATACATCAAAATTAATGTTTTTAAAATCGGATAACTCGTGTGCAATTCGATACAATTGATTGGTGAAATTATTAATGAATACCGCCGATAAATGCAAGGCTTGGCGTTGCTCAGTATTAATCATATAGGATGGACTTCCCATCTCAGTCGCCAAATTTTTAAGAAATATTGAATCTTCTCTTTGCATAGTTTCAATACAGAATGGAACTTCTGAGAACGATACTTCCGAAGTTAATGAAAAAGTTTGAAGGGGATAAAAAACACCTCTTCTGTGTTTCATGTCTAGTTGTTTCATAGCGACACTTCCCGAAGTGTGTACCACCAATCGGTTTTCAAAAGGGAGTTGTTTGGACAGCTCAGAAATCGCTTTGTCACTTACGGCAATAATGTAAACATCAGCCAATTTTAAACGTTCTAAATCATGACAAAACTCAACATCTTTGACAGGCAATTTAATCGCTTTTGGATCTCGACAATACCATTGAATTAGGTTCAGGTTTTCAGCAGCTTGAACCGCTTTTACCAAGTGAGTTCCTACATTTCCAGCTCCTAAAATTACGACAGATATCATTTAGCTAAAATAAACAAGTAATCCGTCATTTGAAAGTTTAAGTAACCCAATGCTAAAATTTTATTAAAATTACTGTTAAAACCAATAAACATAAATGACTTTTCTTATTAAAATAAGTACCTTTGCACCTCAATAAAACGAGTCAATTTAGGATGCTAAAAAAACTAACTAATTTACTTTTTTCTACCCGTTTAACAGGGACACTTTTCATCGTTTTCGCCATCGCCATGGCAGTGGGCACCTTTATGGATCAAGGTCAAAGCACTTCGCCAACTCCGTATTCCCGAACATTGATTTATAATGCTTGGTGGTTTGAAGCAATTATGGTCGTATTTATCATCAATTTTGCTGGAAATATTTTTAGGTATCGATTATTAAGAAAAGAAAAATGGGCAACACTTACGCTCCATTTATCATTTATATTTATTTTGTTTGGTGCTTTTTTGACGCGCTACCATGGATTTGAAGGCATGATGTCCATCAGAGAAGGAGCAACCGAAAACACCTTCTTATCTCAAAAAACATATCTAACCACTTATATTGATGGTGATTTTGAAATCAACGGTCAGTTACAACGCCGTGTTCAAGAAGATGAAGTAGATTTTTCTCCCCGACTTTCAAATAAATACTTTCTAGAGACTTCTTATAACACCACACCAGTTTCAATTGAACTTGTCGATTTTATTGCGGGTGCTGAGGAAGATATTGTTCCTGCTGAAAATGGCGAGTATTATTTAAAGCTCGTCGAAGCTGGAGATGGCGCACCACACAATCACTTTCTAAAAATTGGGCAAGTAAGCAGTATTCACAATGTGCTGTATGCTCTCAATAAACCGACTGAGGGAGCTATCAATATTACCTATTCAGAAACTGATTTGACTATACAATCTCCTTATGAAGGGGAATATATGACCATGGCATCTGGTGCGCAAGGGCGATTGGTAAAAGATAGTATTCAGCCACTGGTCTTACGTTCTCGTTACATTATCGGAAACCAAGCGATTGTTTTTCCAAAACCTGTAGTTAAAGGTGTGTTTGATGTCGTCAAAAAATCAAGATTATTAAAAGGTGATGAAGATGGAATTGCTCTAAAAATATCTGCGAATGGCAGCACCAAAACATTAAAGTTACTAGGAGGGAAGGGATCTAATAATCCGTTTAAACAAATAGAAGTAGGTGGGTTGGAATTTAATTTTAAATACGGCTCCAAACTTTTAGACCTTCCTTTTGAAATTAAACTAAACGATTTTATTGCCGAACGTTACCCTGGCACCGAAAAAAGCTATGCCTCTTTTGAAAGTAAAGTTACTGTTTTGGAGGCTGAAAAAGATGATTTTGATTTTCATATTTATATGAATAATATTCTCGACCACCGTGGATATAAGTTTTTTCAAGCCAGTTTTGATCCAGATGAAAAAGGAACCATATTATCTGTCAATCATGATTATTGGGGGACTTGGTTTACTTATTTAGGCTACTATTTATTGTATTTTGGTTTGCTGGCTATCTTATTTTCAAAAAATGCGCGCATGGAATCCTTGAGAAGTCAACTTGATAAAATCAAGAAAAAGAAATCAAATCTGGTGATGTTTATTTTATTTATGGTATCCTTCAGTGGGTTTGCACAAACACACGGCTCGGATCATAAAAATCTCCGCCCAACGACAATACAGCTAGATTCTATTTTAAATCTGAATATCACCCCTGTAAGCGAGACAGATCGTTTAGGGCATTTGGTGATTCAAGATACAGATGGACGAATGAAACCTGTCAATACCTATGCTTCTGAACTGTTACGTAAACTGAGCAAAAAAGATGTGTATAATGATTTTGATGCAAATCAAGTATTTTTGTCGATGCAGGAAAGTCCTCAACTCTGGTACAACGTCCCAATTATTTTCTTAAAAGCTAAAAAAGCAGACACCATTCGCTCCATTTTGGGCTTAGAAAAAACAGCTAAATATGCAGCTTTAGTAGATTTTCTTGACCCTAACCTCAATTATAAATTAGGACCTTATTTGGACGATGCGTACAGTGCTCAAGTGCCAACGGCCATTCAAAAAATATTTACAGAAACCGATCAACGCGTCAGCTTGTTATTCAATACCCTTGAGGGCAGTACTTTACGTTTATTTCCAATTCCCAATGATGAAAATAATAAATGGGTATCGTCAAATGAATTTAGAGAAGGGGCGTACCAATTACAAGATTCGCTTTACGGTAATTTTATCAAAACAGGGTTTATGGCGTATATGGCCACCTTGCAGAATGAAAAAAAATCAAAAGTCAATTTTTCTAAAAGCCAACAACTTTTAGACGCGATAAAGAAAACACAAATAAAATATGGTGGGGATACTATGATTTCCGAAGAAAAAATTTCGACTGAAATTATATACAACCGCTATGATATTTTCAAAAAACTATTCGAATATTATATGTACGCGAGTACTTTGATGTTCTTGTTGTTGATAATTCAAATCTTCAAAGATCGCAGTAAATACGTAAATATTTCTGTTAAAATATTTAAATACAGTATTTTAGGTCTGTTTGCGCTTCATACTGTTGGTTTAATTGCGCGTTGGTATATTTCAGGACACGCACCTTGGAGTGACGCTTATGAATCCATGATTTATGTGGCTTGGGCTACCATGGCCTTTGGAGTGATGTTAGGAGTAAAAAGCGATTTAACGTTTGCATCTACTGCTTTTGTAACAGCCATGATTTTGATGATTGCGCATTGGAATTGGATGGACCCTTCCATTGGAAACTTGCAGCCTGTTTTAGACAGTTATTGGTTAATGATTCACGTGGCTATTATTGTAGGTAGTTATGGCCCCTTAACACTAGGAATGGTTCTAGGAGTAACCACCTTATTATTGATGATCCTAACGACCTCTAAAAACAAGAAAAAGATGGCGTTAAACATCAAAGAACTGACCATTATTAATGAAATGGCATTGACCGTTGGATTGGTAATGTTAACAATCGGAAACTTTTTAGGCGGTATGTGGGCCAACGAAAGTTGGGGTCGCTATTGGGGTTGGGACCCTAAAGAAACTTGGGCATTAATTAGTATTATGATTTATGCCTTTGTAATACACATGCGTTTGATTCCTGGATTGCGAAGCCGTTTTGGTTTTAGTGTTGCTTCAGTTTTAGCGTTTGGAAGTATTATGATGACGTATTTTGGAGTCAACTTTTACCTAGCAGGACTGCATTCTTATGCAAAAGACGATCAAGAAATTAGTATTACATACATTGCAACAGCACTTGTTCTAATCTCTGTACTCTCTGTGTTTGCTTACAGAAAACATCTGAAGTATTTTAAGAAATAATCTTAATTAAAACTCGATTTAATTTTATCAAAACAAATGTCTTGATAATCTGAAATAAGCATGTCGGCTCTCGTGTAATCTTGGTCCTTAGAATGTACACTTTTGTAAGCTACACAAAATATATCTGCCTCTTTTGCTGCAATAATTCCATTGGTGGAATCTTCAATGACAAAACATTCCGAATTAGAAACTCCTGCAGCTTTTGCGGCTTTGATAAATATTTCGGGGTGTGGTTTGGATGCTTTTAGATCGGCACCGCTCAATTTGTCTTTAAAATAGGGGTCTAGATTAAAACGTTTCATTACATTATTAATAGTAAACATTGATGCAGAAGAGGCTAGGACTAAAGTTAATCCGTTTGCATGATAGTTTTTGATGAGATCCTCCACACCTTCGAGAAGTTGAAGATCGGGGTCTTCAAAAAACAACTTCGTAAAATGCGCCCGTTTGCCCTTTTCTAAGACAATAGGTTCAAGAGTTAATTCAAAGTGATTGCAAAGAAATTCACAGATACCTCTTGTGGACTGTCCCGTAAAACTTCGGTACATCGCATCTGACACTTCAATCCCCACATCGTCAAACATCATCTTGTAGGCTTTGTGGTGTAAAGGTTCGGTATCTACAATGACGCCATCCATATCAAAAAGTACTGCTTTTAACATTCTAATTTTTTTTACGAAGATAATAAATAGAGTCTATTAGATTTTAGTGATAAACTGATAATAAATAACAAATTTTTTATATTTTCGAATTAAATAAATGACACCAATGAAATTTTTAAAAAAACTTGGACTCACTAATATTTTATTACTGGCATTGTGTGCAGTAATCATCTGTGTTTCTGAATACTTGTTTATGACAGGTGAGGAGTTGCATGGTATTTTTGTAGGGATCTGGGCACCAATGCTTTTAGGTCTAATGATATTCTTTAAACTTTTCCGTCTTGACCGCTAACAACTTCGTCCTATTTTTTTCCATTTTTGTATCCCTTTGTGTTGTAATATGGGCGTTTGTACTCATAAAACAATTTAATGATATTGACAGGTAGTAATAGAACCCTTAATCAGCTATTATGAACTCTAATAAACCAGGATTAAATACCATTTGCACCCATTCAGGGTCCATTGAAGATAAGACTTTCAAAGGGAGTGTTTCTCCACTTTATATGTCAACTTCATTTGATTTTATGGATGTTGATACAAAACGGTATCCGCGTTATTTTAACACTCCTAATCAGGAGCATCTCTCAAAAAAAATTGCAGCTTTGGAACATGCGGAAGCTGCCATGATTTTTGGATCAGGAATGGCAGCTATTTCTGCAACGCTTTTAACCTTCTTAAAATCGGGGGATCATGCTGTGATTCAAAATGATATTTATGGCGGAACTCGAAATTTTATTGAATCGCATTTTACGAGTTACGGAATTGAGTATTGCTTTACAAAAGATTTATCTCCAGAATCATTTAAAGAGTGTATTCAACCGAACACTAAACTAATTTATATTGAAACCCCTTCTAATCCCTTATTAAAACTGGTCGATATATTTGCGATTGCTAAATTGGCTAAAAACCATCAAATCATTACAGCTGCTGACAATACGTTTGCATCTCCAATCATTCAAAATCCAATTGATTTAGGGATTGATATTGTAATCCATAGTGCTACTAAGTACTTTGGAGGTCATAGTGATATAAGTGCTGGAGCCGTAGCCTCTTCTCAAGAAATTATGGATAAGATTTGGGATTTAGCAAAAGATTTTGGGGGTAATTTAAGTGATTATACTGTTTGGTTACTAGAAAGGAGTATGAAAACTTTAGGCATACGCGTAAAAGCCCAACAACGCAATGCAAAACGATTGGCCAAATATTTAGAAAAACACGCAGCTATAAAAACCGTATATTATCCTGGGTTAAAGTCTAGTGAATATCATAGCTTGGCTAAAATTCAAATGAAAGGGTATGGAGCGATGTTGTCTTTTGAATTGAAGTATCGTTTTGACTCCGAAAAATTTCTTAAGGCTTTAACACTCATCAAGCCCTCAATGAGTTTGGCTGGAGTTGAAAGTACTATGTTATTGCCATCTAAAACCTCTCATTCATTACTTTCTGTGTCAGACCAAGCGGCACAAGGAATTACAGATCAATTAATTCGTTTTTCTGTTGGAATAGAAACTGCTAAAGATTTAATTAAGGATATTGAGCAGGCCATTTCTGCAAGCAATCTTAAAAAATAAGTTTATGAAAATAGATATCCTAGCTTTTGGTGCCCATCCAGACGATGTAGAATTAAGCTGTGGCGGTACAATTTATAAAGAAATTCAAAACGGGAAAACCGTTGGTATTATAGATTTAACAAAAGGCGAATTAGGCACTAGAGGTACCGCAGACACTCGAAAGTTAGAAGCTGCACGTGCGGCCGAAATATTAGGGGTGTCATTTAGAGAAAATCTAAATTTTTCTGATGGTTTTATAATGAATGATAAAATTCATCAATTAGAAATTATAAAAAAAATACGTCAATACCGTCCTGAAATTGTCGTTTGTAATGCCGTTGACGACCGTCATACAGACCATGGAAAGGCGAGTAAGCTAGTGAGTGATGCTTGTTTTTTAAGCGGATTGGTTAAAATTGAGACTCATTCTGAAGAAAAAAATGATTTACAAGCGCCTTGGCGTCCAAAATCTATCTATCATTATATTCAATGGAAATCCCTCAAACCAGATTTTGTGGTGGATATTAGTTTGCACATCGATCAAAAAATGGCATCTGTTTTAGCCTATGCATCGCAATTCTATGACCCTAGTAGTCAGGCACCTGAAACTCCTATTTCCTCAAAAAACTTTGTAGATAGCATTCGTTATAGGGCGGCTGATCTTGGGCGTTTGGTTGGTGTAGACTATGCTGAAGGTTTTAATGTAGAAAGGCTTCCTGCGATAGATTCGTTATTTGACTTAAAATAATATAAAAAAAGGTTTGTATAAAATACTAAATACTATACATTTGCACACGCATTATTTGAATGCCAAACGGTGGTTGTAGCTCAGCTGGTTAGAGCATTGGTTTGTGGTACCAAGGGTCGCCGGTTCGAACCCGGTCTTCCACCCAAAAACAAAAGCTTCTCTATATAGAGAAGCTTTTTTTGTTTGTATCAGTTAAGAAGGATTATTCTACAGCCTTATCAACTCTTACCGCATCGTCTCTATTTGCTAATTCCCACGCAGTGTAAAAAACTAGACGTGTTCTGTTTTCAAGTAAGTCGTATTCAATCTTATCTGGAGTATCCGTTGCTTTGTGATAATCTGCATGAGTCCCATTAAAATAAAATATGATAGGAATATTGTTTTTAGCAAAATTATAATGATCAGAACGGTAGTAAAAACGATTGGGGTCGTTTTCATCATTATAGGTGTAATCCAATTCAATATTAGTGTATTTTGTATTCACTTCTTCAGAGAGGTTATGTAAATCAGTACTTAATTTATCACTTCCAATAAGATAGATGTAATTGCGTTTCCCTTCTTTCCTTTTTGGATCTGTACGTCCAATCATATCAATATTTAAATTAGCAACTGTTTGAGATAACGGTACAATGGGGTCGTAGTCTGTATAATATTGTGAACCTAACAAGCCTTTTTCTTCACCTGTTACGTGTAAGAAAATCACAGAGCGTTTAGGTCCTTCACCATTTTCTTGAGCACTTTTTAAGGCTTCTGCTATTTCCAAAATAGCAACAGTACCAGAGCCATCATCGTCGGCACCATTAAAAACTTCACCATCGTGCATGCCTACATGATCTAAATGTGCTGAGAGAATTATATATTCATCAGGTTTTTCACTTCCTTTAATCATGGCTGCAACATTTTCAGAAACAACAGTTTCATTTACCTGATTAAAATCAATTTTCAGACTGTTTGTTTTTAATAAAACAGCTCCCATTGATTCACTCACAAGAAAACCATACATAGATTTTTCACTCACATCTAAAGCTAAATTGCTTTCACCTTCGCGTTGGTCACGTGACTTATAGTAAGTAGCATAACGCTTAAATAAGGATTCATTAATCAGGAAGAATGCTTTTGCACCAAGCTCTTTGGCTGCATTACGTTTTGAACTTAATTCCTGACGCCCGTTTGACCACTTAGAAATACTTTTAGACCCACTAATAAGATAGGTGTCATCTTCATTTTTTGGTTCTCCAGCAATAGCCACTACAATCTTATCAGTCACATCTAAATCCTCATAATCATCATAGCGTGCATCCTTAATTCCATAACCAACCACTACAATATCTTTAGAATCTATAAAATCTGTTTTTGCATCACTAATACTTATAAAGTCTTCATAATAGTTAAATGAATTTTCATCAGTTTTTATAGATACTTTTGGAGGGTTTACCAATACCAAGGGAACGTTCTGAAAATAATTTCCGTCCGCTTTAGCTGCTTTGACTCCAAGTTTTTTATAAATCTCTTTCAAATACTCTACGGCTATTTTTTGACCCTTATCGCCTGTTTCTCTGCCTTCAAATTCATCAGAGGCATAGATGTAAAGTTTTTCTTTTAATTCTTCAGCAGTAATGCTAGAAGCATAGGTCTTTTGATTTTGAGACTGACCAATGTTTTGGTTCGAAATTAATATAAATAGTAAAAGCGTGATTTTTAGTTTCATAGTGTTGTATTAAAGAATTGAATAATTATGACAACGATATTACAAAAATTATAGTAACATTTAATTGATTTTAGTGTTTTTTATGCGTTTTGACTGTATTTAAGTCTTGAAATCCTCTTCTTAAAAGCCCCATAAAGTGTATGTTTTTCACGATTAAAGTAATTATATGTAGGTTTTGAATTATTATTTTGTTTAAATTTGCAGCTTCAATATTAAACAAAATAATAATTATGAAAAAATTAATTACTTTATTATCTCTTGCCGTTGTAGGACTTACATTCGGACAAGAAGAAGAGCCAAAGTTGTCTTTTAGTGGGTCTGTTGACGCATATTACAGAGCAAATTTAGATGCTCCAAATGACGAGAATGCAATTGCACCAGGATCTTCATTTGCAAACCTTTCAGGATTCTCATTAGGAATGGCAAATATTGTTGCTAGCTATGAGGCTTCTAATGTAGGAGTTGTTGCTGATTTGGTTTTTGGACCTAGAGGAACAGATGCTGTTTTTGCATCTCCTATGAACTCAAATTCTGCAGACATTATCAATCAATTATACGCTTACTGGAATGTAAGTGAAAAAGTGACCCTAACAATGGGTAATTTCAATACTTTTTTAGGGTATGAGGTTATTTCTCCAGTAGGAAACTTTAACTACAGTACATCGTATTTATTTTCTTATGGACCGTTCAGTCATACAGGTATAAAAGCTGATTTTGATTTTGGTGATGAGTTAACTTTAATGACAGCTATTATGAATCCTACAGATTTAACTGAATACAATCCTACAGGAGACTATGCTGTTGGAATTCAGTTTGGATTCAAGGGGCAGTACTTAAATTACTTAGCTTCTCAAGGTGCTTACGAAGTAGATTTTACTGGTGGTATTGATTTTTCAGATTCATTTTTCTTAGGAATTAATGCAGCATACTACGATGCGACTGACGACATCGATATTGACACTAGTTTTGCAGGTGTAGCATTGTATCCTCAATTA
The DNA here is from genome assembly GCA_018608765.1 of Flavobacteriaceae bacterium. Lineage (GTDB taxonomy): Bacteria > Bacteroidota > Bacteroidia > Flavobacteriales > Flavobacteriaceae > Hel1-33-131. The sequence continues at coordinate 14,179 of JABAYY010000052.1, read as the reverse complement.
GCGACTTCAGAAAAATTTTCTGTAGGGTTAAGAGCTGAATATTTTGTTGAAACTGAAGGTGGTGCTGGTGGAATTGGTGCTTACGATTTTAAAGGAGATGCAGATGTATTTGCAGTGACTTTAACAGGAAACTATTCAGTAGGTAACTTAATGATTAAGCCAGAATTCAGATTAGATTCAGCAAGTGAAGCTGCAACTTTTATGGACAATGATTTAAACCATTCTAATACTTTATCATCTTTTGTGTTAGCTGCCGTGTATTCGTTCTAACAAACACATAACAATATTTAAAAAGGAGCCATTAGGCTCCTTTTTTTTGTTTAATTTTTTAATATTATTAGTTAAACAGTTTTTTATGACACACCATTCATATCTGTTGAGACCTTTTTTTTTATTGTTTTTTGTAATATATTTGCCGTATTATAAATCATATAAAAACCTAAATCTATTATGAAAAAATTATTACTTACAGCAGCAGCTGTATTTGCTTTAACAACTGTTACTGCACAAACTGAAAAAGGAAGTTTATTAATTGAAACCAATATAGCCAATCAAATGGTGGGAACAACTTCTTTTTCATTACAATCTTATGACGGCGAAACAGCGTACTCCTTAGGAGTTGATGGAGGCTATTTCATCATGGATGACTTAGCAATCAAAGTAGGATTGGGATATGCTTCTAATTCTTTTACAGATTCTAATACTTTCTCTTATCGTTTAGGAGCAAAGTATTATCTAATGGGAAATATTCCTTTAACTCTTGATTATACTGGAGCTTCAGTCAAAGATGCTATTGAAAATCCTTCATGGGTAGGAATTGGTGCTGGTTATGCAATTTTCCTCGGTTCAAATGTTTCTTTAGAGCCTGGGTTGCGTTACAATGTAACAATGAATGATAAATTTTCTACGGAAAACTTATTTCAATTAAACATTGGTTTTGCTTTGCACTTCTAATCTTTCCAACTTGATTACAAAAAAAAGGAGCTATTTTGGCTCCTTTTTTTTTGTTTAATTTATCATTATTTTTGGTTAAACAGTTTTTAAGTACTAAGTTTTCATATCTGTTGATGGCTTTTTTTTAACTGTTTTTTGTAATATATTTGATAACTTAAATAGTATTAATTTAAACCCAAATCTATTATGAATAAAATAGCATTAATTACAATATTCGCATTCTTTGCAATGTCAAGTATTCAAGCCCAAAAAAATATTGCTAAAGTAGATCTGTTAGGATTTTTGTTTGACAATGTTCAGTTTTCATATGAGCGTGTTGTTAATGAAAAATCCGCTTTTGAATTGTCTTTGAGCTACAAAAAAGTAACAGGTTCCCTAGCTACCTTATCAAACGATACAGATGTGAACACCATAGGAGGAGAGGCAAAATATAAGTTTTACCTATCATCGGTTTCAAATGCGCCAAGAGGATGGTATGTTGCACCCGTTATCAATTATTACAGCACGACTTTAGAAGAATCTGGAAAAAGCGGTGGTGTTTCCTCTTTTGGTGGAGGTCTTCTCGTTGGGCACCAATGGATGTTAGGAAGTTTTACAATAGATGTGAATGCTGGTGGGATTTACAAGTCAGTTAACAACACAGGCGATGTAACCAGTATAAACTTTAGATGGCTTATTACCTAAATTCGGATTAGGAATAGGTTACGCCTTTTAATTTTTTTTAAATTTCTCATATAAAGCCTTTACAGTGTAATTCTGTAAAGGCTTTTTTATTCAACCCTCAATTTATTGACTAATATATGTCAATTTATTATTTAGTTTGTTTAACTATTTATTCAAGTTAAATGATAAATGAATTAATTTATAAGGGGTCTAGATATGTGTGAAAAGAGCTAATTTAATCTGTTATTAATCATTTAATAAACTTTTCAGCTTGTATTATGTGTCAATATTTTTAATTAATAAATTGAATTTATATTTTTTTTGTTTATTTTTGCATTATAATTAATTAACAAAACTAAAAATTATGAAAAATTTATTACTTTTTACAGCTTTATTGACATTTAGCTTTGGTTCTGCTCAAATTACAACGGATGCAGGAACATTTAACAAGCCATCTGCTGGAGAAACTGCTTTTGAAATGCATTTTACTCCTAACCTACAAGGTGGTTCTCAATTTGGAGATGCTCAAGAAAATCTTGGTGGCGAAACAATCGCTGTAATGATGAGAAGATTCAAGGATGACTCTAAAGCTGTTAGAATGTTTGGAAGCTTTGAATTAAATGGATCTGATGTTGAAGGTGATGACACAATTGTTAACGCTACATTTGGATACGGTATTGAAAACCATTTAGCTGGTGCTGAAAGACTTTCTACTTTTTGGGGTTACCAAGGTGGCCTTAAAATAGAGAACATTGGTGGAGATGACGTAGACTTTGGTCTTGCTGCTGGTGTATTTGTTGGAGCTGATTACTACATCATTCCTAAGGTTTACATTGGAACTGAATTTGGTTTTGGTCTTGATGTAGATGCTAAAGGTGGAGACGCAGGTGATACTACTTATGGTTTAGGTCATAATTTATCTGCTAATTTCAGATTAGGTTTCAGACTATAATTTTACCAATCATAACGATTTAAAAGGAGCCATTTGGCTCCTTTTTTTATGCAAATTGTTTTCATGTTTTTACTATTTTTAAATAAAATTTTATTTAAAAATTTGTTTATTTTTGCAATAAATTATACCATCAAAAATGATCATGAATAAAATTCTTTTTACAGCCTTCACAATTGTATCTCTTTTAACTTCAAATGCCCAAGAGCTCAAATCTAATTTAAGTTTAGGAATCCCTGTTGGAGATGTTTCAGAAGGCTATAACGTTAATGTAAATTTTGAATTTGTTTATTTATGGGATATTAGCAACCAAGTTCAACTAGGGGTTGTTTCTGGGTATTCTCATTTTGTGGGAGATTCTTTCGAAGCACAAGGCTTAAGTTTAAAAGTTGATGACGCCGGGTTTTTGCCATTAAATGCAACCTTTCGGTTTAATGCTACAGCGAAAACAGCACTGTCTTTGGACTTTGGTTATGCCTTTGGTTTAAGTCCAGATGGAAATTCTGGCGGATTTACCTATGCTCCTAAAATGTATTACCACCTTGATAAGTCCTTTGATTTATATGTTAGTTACAAAGATATACGAGTAGATGGTAATGCATTCAGTTCGATTTGTTTTGGGGTTGAATTTAATTTATGAATTTTCACCTATCAAAACTCTTAGTGCCTACAATTAAATTGTAATTTAACATAGTCATATTATTATTTTTGTTTAATTTTGTAATATAAATCATAAACAAAAATTAATATTATGAAAAAATTATTATTTACTGCAGCTCTTGCTTTGTTTTTAACAAACACAACGACTGCTCAAGATTCTAAAGGATACGTTGGTGTATCTATTGGTTCAGCAATTCCACAAGGAGATTTAGCTGACACAGCAAAAACAGGTTTAGATTTAGGTCTTATTAACGCAGGTTACCGTTTCAATGAAACTTGGGGAGCAACTGTAAACTGGGGCGCAACTGGTCACGCTTTGGAAGGTGTTGATGATGGAACTATTGGAGTTGGCTATTTTGCTGTTGGTCCAATGATTTCTTTTGGAGACTTTGACTTCAAACCTCAATATGCTTTTTCTTCTGCGACTATCGAAAGTGGAGGCGCAGAACTTGATGTTGATATAGAAAGTGCTTGGATTATTGGAGCGACTTACAATTATTCTCTTGGAGATAACTGGGGTTTAGCTGCTAATTTAGATTATTTTACTTTCACAGTAAAAGATGCTGATGATTCGGATTCAATCATGAAGTTTTCTATTGGAGTTCAGTACAAGTTCTAAGATAACACTCTTAAACAATTAAATTAAAGAGGAAGCTAAGCTTCCTCTTTTTTTATACCATAACTTTTGTATTTTTGTCACATGAAACGAGCATACTTAAATTATTATCATTTTTCTGAATGATCAATAGCGAACAGCATGTGACCTTCAAAATAATAGATATAGACACATGAAAAAAATCATCATCATAAACGGCCCTAATCTAAATTTATTAGGTAAACGTGAACCTGGAATTTACGGTGCTCAATCATTTGAAGACTTTTATAAAGATTTAAAACATACATATAAAGGCTTTGAGTTATCTTATTTCCAATCAAATATTGAAGGCGAGTTGATTGATAAACTCCAAGCCGTTGGATTTTCATACGATGGAATTATTTTAAATGCAGCGGCTTACACCCATACTTCGGTTGGTATTGGCGATGCAATTAAAGCTATTGAAACTCCTGTAATTGAAGTACACATCTCTAATACGTTTGCAAGAGAAGAGTTCAGACATCAGTCCTATATATCACCCAATGCAAAAGGCGTGATTCTTGGATTTGGCTTGCAAAGCTACGAATTAGCACTCCAAAGTTTCTTATAACAAAAAAGACGGTCTTTTCAGACCGCCTTTTGTATATATGTGTGTATGGTGCTTATATATGAATCACTTCATCATAAGCATCCGCAACAGCTTCCATTACAGCCTCACTCATAGTAGGGTGTGGGTGAATTGTTTTTAAGACTTCATGTCCCGTTGTTTCAAGTTTACGTCCTAAAACAGCTTCTGCGATCATATCCGTAACTCCAGTACCAATCATGTGGCATCCTAGCCATTCGCCATATTTGGCATCAAAAATGACCTTAACAAAGCCTTCTTTATGACCGCCAGCACTTGCTTTTCCTGAAGCAGAAAATGGAAATTTACCAACTTTAATGTCAATACCTTTATCTTTTGCTTGTGCTTCTGTCAGTCCAACACTCGCAATTTCAGGAGTACAATATGTACACCCTGGAATGTTTCCATAATCAATAGCTTCTACATGTTGTCCTGCAATTTTCTCGACACACAAAATACCTTCTGCTGAAGCAACGTGAGCTAGGGCAGGACCAGGAGTCACATCACCAATGGCATAGTAACCAGGTATATTTGTCTGGTAAAAATCATTGACTAAAATTTTATCTCTATCGGTTACAATTCCCACATCTTCTAATCCGATGTTTTCAATGTTTGTTTTGATTCCAACTGCAGAAAGTACCATGTCAGCTTCTAAAACTTCTTCCCCTTTTTTGGTTTTGATCGTTGCTTTAACACCATCACCTGAAGTATCAACAGAAGTTACTTCTGTTGATGTTAAAATCTTTATTCCACTTTTCTTAAACGAACGCTCTAATTGTTTAGAAACATCGGCATCTTCTACAGGCACGATTCGAGGTAAATACTCAACGATAGTTACATCTGTTCCCATAGAGTTATAGAAGTAAGCAAACTCAACTCCAATAGCTCCAGACCCTACAATTACTAACTTCTTTGGTTGTTTTTCTAAAGTCATTGCTTTGCGGTAGCCTATTACTTTTTCACCGTCCTGTGGTAAATTAGGCAATTCACGTGAACGTGCTCCCGTAGCAATGATGATATGTTTAGCACTGTATTCAGTACCATCAACATCAACTTTCTTACCAGGTTTTAAAGTTCCATAGCCAGAAATAACATCGATTTTATTTTTTTTCATTAAAAATTGAACCCCTTTACTCATGCCATCCGCAACATTTCTACTACGATTGACAACAGCATCAAAATCTTTATCAAATTCTTTGACTGTTAAGCCATAATCATCGGCGTGCTTAAGGTATTCAAATACTTGTGCAGATTTTAAAAGTGCTTTGGTAGGAATACACCCCCAATTGAGGCAAACGCCTCCAAGGCTTTCCTTTTCAATGACAGCAGTTTTTAGACCTAATTGTGAAGCTCTAATGGCTGTAACGTAACCTCCTGGGCCACTTCCTAAAACGATAACATCGTATTTGCTCATAAAATCAGTATTTTGAATTGGTTTTAAAGCGCAAATTTACGAAACCTAATCGTAATATTAAAGGTCTTCTGTGAAATGTGTTTTGCTTTTTTTATTTGAGAATTTAGAGTCATTATATTCTTTAGATAAACTCTGTAGAAAAGCAGTATTCATTTTAAGTCATTATTATTTATTTTAAACTCTAAACTTACAGAGTTGACACAGTAGCGTGTTCCGGTTTGAGTCGGTCCATCATTAAACACATGTCCTAAGTGTCCGTCACAGGTTTTACACACAATTTCGGTTCGAATCATTCCAAGGGTTTTATCTGAGATATATCCTACTTTCCCTTTGATAGATTCATCAAAACTAGGCCATCCACAATGGGCATCAAATTTGGTGTTACTTTCAAACAAGGGTTCATTACAGCCAGCACAACAATAGGTGCCTTTCTCAAAATGAACATTATAGGCACCGGAATGTGGCATTTCAGTGCCTTTTTTTCTAAGAATCCGGTATTGTTCATCCGTTAATTCTTCTTTCCATTCGATCTCTGATTTATTCATTTTTTTGTGGGTGTAAAAGTTAAGGCCGCACCGTTGATACAATGCCGTTTTCCAGTTGTTTTTCTTGGACCATCGTTAAAAACATGTCCTAAATGTCCACCACAAGTTGCACAATGTTCTTCGGTACGTGCCATTCCAATATTGTAATCTACAGAAAACGATACATTTCCTTTAATTTCTTTATCAAAACTAGGCCATCCCGAACCTGAGTCAAATTTGTCAGCACCATTAAATAAGGGGGTGTTGCAGGCTGCACAACTATAAATACCTGGTTCATAAATTTTATTCAAAGGACTTGAAAATGCACGTTCGGTGCCTGCTTCTCTCAATACGAGGTATTGAAGTTCATTAAGCTGCAACTTCCATTCTTGTTTAGTTTTAGTTACCGAAAAAACTTCCTTTTTTTGGGCAGTTGTTTGACAAGAGTACAAAAGACCGAGGATACAAATTGAGATGATTTTTTTGTAATTCATGGATTGGAATTAATTTTCAATAAAAATAAGTAATAATTTAATGAGTTATTTTTTTTTCACATAAATTTGTGACTGTAAGTATATTCTAGTGTCAAAACAATAGAACGTTTTTAGAATTAAAAACATAAATAAAACTACAATGAAAAATCAATTCTTTACTCTTTTAATATCTATCGTTTGTTTTTCTTGTGCAACCAACCCATTTACGGGCAAAAAAACAATGGCCTTTATGCCAAACTCACAGTTGTTACCTATGGCTTTTGCAGAATATGATAAGTTTTTATCGGAAAACAAAGTCATAAAAGGGACTCCTGATGCAGAAATGATTACAAGAGTTGGTCAACGAATTTCAGTAGCTGCAGAGCGTTGGTTAGACGCTAACAACCATCAAGGGTATTTAAAAGATTACAAATGGGAATACAATTTAGTGAATGATAAATCAGTGAATGCTTGGTGTATGCCGGGTGGAAAAATTGTGTTTTATACAGGCATTTTACCAATTGCTAAAAATGAAGCTGGTATTGCCGCTATTATGGGGCATGAGGTCGCTCATGCTTTAGCCAATCATGGTCAGCAACGTATGAGTGCGGGAATGATTCAACAAGGAGTAGGAGCTGGCGTTGCAATTGCTACCAAAGACAAAAGTGATTCAGAACAGGAAATCTGGATGCAAGCATTTGCCGTAGGTTCATCTGTCGGAGGAATGTTGCCATTTAGTCGATCTCATGAAACAGAGGCAGATGAAATCGGTTTATACCTCACCGCTATTGCGGGTTACAATCCAGATGAAGCTTCGTTATTATGGGAACGAATGAAAGCAAATAGTGGCGGTAAAAGTCCTCCTGAATTTTTAAGTACGCATCCATCAAATGATTCTCGAATCTCCAATTTGAGATCATTGTCGGCAAAGGCAAAAGAAGAAGCTGCCAAATTTGGAGTGACATCTTTTAGATAATATTGACTTTAGAGATGAATTAAATCATTAAATTGGTTGCTGCTAAACTAACTAAGCAACTTTTTTATGAAAAAATTTAAAAAAGGAAGCAAGCAGCTAACCAAAGCTTGGGCTTTCTATGATTGGGCAAACTCGGTCTATCCTCTCGTAATTAGTACCGCTGTTTTTCCAATTTATTACAGTAGTTTGACAAGTTCATTTGCAAATGAAGCTGGAGATATTTCTTATTTAGGGATGCTCTGGAATCCAACGACCTTATATGACTATACACTTTCATTCTCATTTTTAATAGTAGCGTGTTGTTCACCTATTTTGTCTGCTATTGCAGATTATATGGGTAATAAATTAAAATTTTTAAAATTCTTTTGCCTCTTGGGTTCACTTTCTGTAATGTGCCTGTTCTTTTTTACAGGTCCTGAAACTTTGTGGGTAGCACTCACATTTACCATTTTGGCAAGTATTGGTTTTTGGGGGAGTTTGGTGTTTTATAATGCCTATTTGCCAGAAGTTGCCTTTCCAGAACAACAAGATAAAGTCAGTGCACAAGGATTTATTTACGGATATATAGGTTCGGTATTATTGCTCGTTTTTAGTCTTTTTATGGTTGAAAAACCAGAGTGGTTTGGAATTACAGACCCTACCTTAGCGCCTCGTATTACGTTTTTAATGGTTGGTATTTGGTGGGTTGGTTTTGCTCAGTTTACGTATCGCCGTTTACCAAACAACGTTTATAACCATAAACCAGAAAAAGATTTTATTTGGAAAGGGCTTAAAGAATTAAAGACTGTTTTTAAAGAATTGGTCAATTACCCTCAGCTTAAATATTTTTTAGTTTCTTTTTTCTGTTTTAGTGTAGGAGTTCAAACCATTGTGTTAATGGCAGGGATTTTTGGGAGTAATGAACTTGGATTGCAAACATCAAACTTGATTCTTACCATCATTCTCGTGCAATTAGTTGCTATTTTGGGTGCTTATTTATTCTCAAGATTATCAACAAAAATCGGTAATATCAGGACTTTAAAACTAACCCTTATGATATGGGGCGGTGTTTGTTTTTTAGCCTTTTCTTTAGATAAGAGTCAAGCAAATGTTGATTATTACTTTTATGGTTTGGGTATTATGTTAGGTTTTGTGTTGGGCGCGACGCAGTCCATAGGACGTTCGACCTATTCAAAGTTATTGCCAGATACGCACGACCATGCGACGTATTTTAGTTTTTATGACGTTACTGAAAAATTAGCGATTGTATTAGGGATGTTTGTGTTTGGGTTTCTTATATATCTAACCGATTCTATGCAATATTCTGTGCTGTTCTTGGCGCTCTTTTTTGCAATTGCTTATGTTGTCTTAAACCGCATCAAAGCGACCGAACATGTTAATTAATTTCTTATTAACAGCGTCAAAACTTAAATTGGCATAACAATTGAACTTTAATTGATGTAACTGAAGGCTATACTCTGTTAATAGAAGAGGCTTTAAGTTTTAAATAAACTATTAATATCAAATCAGTTCTGTTTTATGACAGAATGACCTAATATACCTATGAGCAAATCAAAATTTACAATGCTTGACAGTTTGTCATTACAAGACTTTGACGAAAATTCAGAGTTAATTCCTCTGATGACCACAGAAGACGAAGAAGCCATAAAAAATGAATCACTTCCAGAAACGATTTCAATTCTCTCTTTACGGAATACCGTTTTATTTCCTGGAGTCGTCATCCCTATTACGGCCGGTCGCGATAAGTCCATTCAATTAATAAATGAAGCCAATTCTGGCTCCAAAGTTATCGGAGTAGTTTCTCAAAAAGATGAAACTGTTGAAGACCCATCAATTGACGATATCTATTCAACTGGAACTGTAGCACGTATTTTAAAAGTTCTTAAAATGCCTGACGGTAATACAACTGTAATCATTCAAGGGAAAAAGCGATTTCAAATTACCGAAATGGTTTCTGAGACGCCTTATATGGTTGCTAAAATTCAAGATGTTCCAGAAATCAGTCCGATAGGAACTACAGAATTTCCAGCTATTATTGAGTCGATTAAAGACCTAGCGCTTCAAATCATTAAACAAAGTCCAACCATCCCTAGTGAAGCTTCTTTTGCGATTAAAAACATTGAAAGCAGTTCGTTTTTAATCAACTTTGTATCTTCTAACATGAATTTATCAGTAGTTGAAAAACAAAAACTATTAGAGGTTAATGATCTTCAAGAACGTGCATTACTTACATTAAAGCACATGAATATTGAGTTCCAACGTTTAGAACTTAAAAATGATATTCAATCCAAGGTGCAGAGTGATATGAACCAACAACAGCGTGAGTATTTCTTACAACAGCAAATCAAAACTATTCAAGAAGAATTGGGTGGAGTGAGCTATGAAGAGGAAATTGAAGAAATGAAAGCACGTGCTCTTAAAAAGAAATGGAACAAAAAGGTAGAAGCACATTTTAATAAAGAAATTGGAAAGCTGCAACGAATGAACCCACAAGTTGCGGAGTATTCAATTCAACGAAATTATTTAGATTTATTTTTAGATTTGCCATGGAATTCTTTCAGTAAAGATAATTTTGATTTGAAACGCGCCCAAAAAATATTGGATCGTGATCATTTTGGTTTAGAAGAAGTCAAACGTCGAATTATTGAATATTTGGCAGTTTTGAAACTTAGAAAAGATATGAAATCTCCGATTCTTTGTCTTTATGGTCCTCCCGGAGTTGGTAAAACATCTTTAGGAAAGTCCATTGCAGAGGCATTGGGAAGAGAATATATTCGTATTTCCTTAGGGGGTCTTAGAGATGAAGCTGAAATTAGAGGTCATAGAAAAACATATATTGGGGCTATGCCAGGAAGAATTCTACAAAGCCTAAAAAAAGCAGGAACTTCCAATCCTGTTTTTGTGTTGGATGAAATTGATAAACTTTCGAGTTCCAATCAAGGAGACCCATCTTCTGCAATGTTGGAAGTTTTAGACCCTGAACAGAATTCGGAGTTTTATGACAACTTTTTAGAAATGGGATATGACCTTTCTAAAGTGATGTTTGTAGCCACATCTAACAGTCTTAATACCATACAGCCAGCACTTTTAGATCGTATGGAAATTATCAACGTGAGTGGCTATACGATTGAAGAAAAGGTTCAAATTGGTAAAAAATACTTATTGCCTAAGCAAATCAAAGAACATGGAATGAAAGCTTCTGATCTCAAAATCGCACAACCTCAGTTAGAGAAAATTGTGGAAGGTTATACAAGAGAATCGGGGGTTCGTGGACTTGAAAAACAAATTGCTAAAATGGTGCGTTATGCCGCCAAAAACATTGCGATGGAAGAATCTTATGAGGTTAAGGTTTCAAATGATGCAATAATTGAAGTTTTAGGCAGTCCAAAACTAGAACGAGATAAGTATGAAAACAATGATGTAGCAGGGGTAGTAACAGGACTGGCATGGACACGTGTTGGCGGAGATATTTTATTTATTGAATCCATTTTATCTAAAGGAAAAGGAGGTTTAAATATCACTGGAAATTTAGGTAAAGTAATGAAAGAATCGGCTACCATTGCGATGGAATATATTAAAGCAAATGCTGATTTATATGGTTTGAAACCTGAAATTTTTGATAGTTATAATGTTCATATTCATGTCCCAGAGGGTGCTACTCCAAAAGATGGCCCTAGTGCTGGTATTACCATGTTAACGTCTTTAGTGTCTTTATTTACACAGAAAAAAATAAAGAAAAGTTTAGCTATGACAGGTGAAATTACCTTGCGAGGAAAAGTACTTCCAGTGGGAGGTATCAAAGAGAAAATTTTAGCAGCAAAACGCGCCAGAATTAAAGAGATTATTCTTTCAAAAGAAAATAAAAGTGATATTGAAGATATCAACCAATCTTATCTAAAAGGACTGACATTTCATTTTGTTTCTGAAATGAGTGAAGTTATTGATATAGCAATTACGAATCAAAAAGTGAAAAACGCAAAAACACTCTAATTATTGAATATTTGAGCTCTGCTCAAAATAAACCCTTCTAATATTCGTTTTAGAATTGATTTATTTATTTTTGCATGCAAATGAAGATATTATTGACGTTTTTTATGGTTATGTGGAGTAGCGGTACTTTGTATGCTCAGCTAGGAGGTGAATCTACATATCAATTTCTAAATTTAATTTCTTCCCCTCGTCAAGCTGCTTTAGGGGGTAAATCCATTACAAATGTGGATTATGATGTCACTCAAGCGTTGTACAATCCTGCCACTATTAACGTCGATATGGACAACCAATTGGCCGTCAATTACTCGAGTTATTTAGGGGATATTAGCTACGGAACTGCGGCGTATGCATATACATGGGATCGAAGAACACAAACTTTTCATGTAGGAATGACTTATGTAAATTATGGTAGTTTTGATGGCTACGATGAAAATGGGATTAGTACAGGGGAGTTTTCAGGGAATGAAGCTGCTTTTTCGTTGGGTTATGCAACTCAAATAGGGTACTCAGACTTTTATGTTGGTGCAAATCTTAAGATGATATCTTCTAAATTAGAACAATATAATTCTTTTGGAATTGCTGCAGATGTTGGCTTCATTTATGTAAATGAATACTTAGATTTTAATGCAGCATTTGTAATTCGAAATTTTGGAATGCAATTAACAACATATGCGGGGTTGAAAGAATCATTACCCTTAGAAATAGACCTTGGATTTTCTCAGAAACTTGAAAATGTACCCTTGAGATGGCATGTGACATTTGAAAATTTACAACAATGGCCAATAGCGACTGAGAACCCAGCGCGTGGCACTACTGATTTGAATGGAACACAAACTCCTGAGGAAGTAGGTTTTTTCAGCAACTTAATAAGGCATACCATTTTAGGGATAGAATTATTTCCTGAACGAGGGTTTAACATTCGATTGGGGTACAGTTTTAGAAGAGCAGCCGAGTTAAAAATATTAGAACAACGAAATTTTTCAGGGCTTTCTTTTGGTGTTGGCTTGAAATTTAATAAATTTAGATTTAGTTACACACATGCACGCTATTCATCGGCAGCAAACACCAGTTTTCTGGGTTTACAAATAAATTTACAATAGTGAAAAAAATAACAATAGCCATCGATGGTTTTTCTTCTACAGGAAAGAGTACGCTTGCTAAACAATTGGCTCAAAAACTTCAATATGTTTATGTGGATTCTGGGGCGATGTACCGTGCCGTTGCATTATACACATTACAACATAAATTAATTCAAGACAAGTCTCTTAACACAGCAGCCTTAATCAATGAGTTGTCATCGATTAAAGTGACGTTTCAATACAGCGAATCATTAAAGGCATCTGAAATTTACTTAAATGGTGTGAATGTAAATACTGAAATTAGAAGCATGGAAGTTTCAAATACTGTCAGTAGAGTTGCAACAGTTCCTGAAGTCCGCCAACAATTAGTAAACTTACAACAACAAATGGGGGCTGATAAAGGAATTGTCATGGATGGAAGAGATATTGGCACCGTGGTTTTCCCTGATGCCGAATTGAAACTATTTATGACGGCTTCTGCGAACACACGAGCCCAACGACGTTACGATGAACTGATAGGGTCGGGGACTGACGTGACTTTTGAAGCTGTTCTTGAAAATATTACTTCACGAGATCATCTTGATTCTACTCGAGAAGATTCTCCGCTTTTTAAAGCTACTGATGCCATTGAAATTGATAACTCAAACCTGAGTTTAGAACAACAATTTGAAAAGGTATTAGCCCTTGTGGAATCTAAATTATAACTCACAAAACTTCTCTCTTAAAAACAGATAAGAAATCATTTGGATTCATTAGAGAATAGTCGTAACATTGCACTCCTTTTAGCAAATAATAGATTCAGTAAAAGGAATTAACTTTAATTAATAACGCTTTTATAGAAGGGCTTAATCGAATCTAGCTTCTGTAAAATACAAATTTTAAAACAGCCATGGCTGAAGAAAAAAACACAAATGTGGAAGAAGTTACTGCAGAAACTACCGCAGTAGAAACTCCACAAGTAAACGAAGCTCAAGCAAATCCTGAGCAATTCCTAAAAGATTTTAACTGGCATAATTACGAAGAAGGTATTGACCCTGTGGACGATGCTAAGCTTGATGAATTTGAGAAGCTAGTTGCAAGTAACTTTGTAGACACACTTGATGATCAAGTTGTAGAAGGTACAGTAATTCATATTTCTGATCGTGATGCGATTATCGATATCAATGCAAAATCTGAAGGGGTTATTTCATTAAACGAATTTCGTTACAATCCAAACCTTACAATTGGAGACAAAGTAGAAGTTTTAATTGATGTGCGTGAAGATGCAACAGGTCAAT